>NZ_JACJDM010000111.1:0-3615 GCF_014163545.1 Pseudoalteromonas sp. SR45-6 | reverse complement strand
GATACCCACATAGACCGCGTATCAAACCGCACTAAATTTGCTATGGGTAAGAACGTTGTTGAAGTAGAAAAAAAGCTATTAAAAGTTGTACCAGCAGAGTTTAAAGTAGATGTACATCACTGGCTTATTTTACATGGTCGTTATGTTTGTACAGCCCGCAAACCAAAATGTGGCAGTTGTATTATTGAAGATTTGTGCGAGTTCAAGGATAAAACTGAATAATGTTTATTCTTTTTTGAGCCAATAAGTAAACTTTAAATTTTTATCTTTGCTGTTGGTTTTTTGCATGCATTATTTAACTGCTAATGACTAACCAATTACATTAAAATGACGGTATTCTTATTCAATTTTTAGTACTTCGATTTTAAGTAAAGAAAACAATAAATTTCCTAAAAAATGCTTGTACATAGCTTCTATTTCTTCTTTAGATATAGTTCCACCACGTATAAGGACTTCTTGCCGCTCAGCTGGCTCTTTTATGATAAACCCGGTAGAACTGAACCCATTTTTTTCATAAAACGCTTTGCGCTTAACTCTTTGTTGATAGTTTTCTGTCTTTTCATCAAGCTCCTCAATAGTGAGTACTATTCTTTTATTTGAATGCTTTTCATTCATAGAATCCATTACTTTGCTTCCGTAACCACTTGAGCGGAGCAATTCAGATATAGCAAAAAACTTTACACAGATAATTTGTTTATATTCTTTAGTGTAGAGAAAACCAACCCATTTATTATTATCATAAATAACATCAAAGCCATTTTTTCCATTCCTCATTCTGTATTTAACAAGCCATTCTGGTAGTCTGTGAACTTTTGGAAAAGCTTCGAAAAAAAGGTCTATAACTTTTGAATAGTTAAAATCATGTTTGTTAAGTGGGCGAAAAGTGATCATCATATTAACCCTGCAAGCCAATCAACAGTTAAGATAGTAGTAAAAACCTTTAATCCAATCAAACCGAAAAATATGAATATAAATGTAACTTTAATTTTTTTACTTTTTATATTATTCCAAGATAGAAGTTTTGCTTGAAATTCACTTTTTAGCTCATCAATATCCTCTTTCATACATAATTCCCTATCTCGTGCTGTAATTATATCAACTACAACACAGTTAATATGAGTTACCAAATTAACTTTGTAACTAAAAGTTCCGATGATGCCTAATGCAAACACATGATCTTTGCTCTTTAGGATTTCAACTACCAGCATTTTGAAAGCTAGTTACATCTTCCTTCCTTATATCTAAGTTGGCCAACCATTGCTGTAGATACGCATATATTCCGTGTATCAAACCGTACTAAGCTTGCCATGGGTAAAGGTGTTGTTGCGGTTGAACAAAAACTTTTAAAAGTTGTACCAGCAGAATTTAAACTTGATATACACCATTGGCTCATTCTTCACGGGCGTTATACTTGCGTAGCACGTAAACCAAAATGTGGCAGTTGTATTATTGAAGACTTGTGTGAGTTTAAAGATAAAACAGAATAATCAAAGCCTGCTTTGTGCTATGAACGGACATTGAGGCGTAACTCGTTTCTGCCCCATTATGAGTTAACGTAATTACTCTAAGGGTGGCTTTGAGCGATAACCTGCCAGTCAAAAAGCGGTCAAGCATTACATTACTTTGATTTATCCATAGCTCTCACTGTTAATTGGTATCTTGCCATTTACTGGTATGATGAATAATTTAAGTGTGGTGACAAATAAAATAACGCGAACGAGTTAGCAGCTTTGCTTGCTGCATCAAATCAATGAGTTAACCTGCTTAACTGCTCAGGCTAGTTGTGACTGCGCGTAAGAAAAATATCATTGCTTAACGGTTAAATATTCGGTTTAATAGGCACATAATGAATGCTGAGTAACGCAGGGATAGCTTAGAAACGATAGGCACACCAATGAAATTGGTTTGATATCACTTAGGCCATAAAAACAAATTCCCATAGCATAAACAACACCAACTCTGACACACCGAGCAGGTAGCGCCTCAGTCCAACAAGCGATTATGCAACACAAACTGCGTGTCGCACAAATACTAAAATGTTATGTGCTCATATAGCCAAATAATGGAGATCAGGTGTTTAATAAATTACTAAAACCAAAAAGAAATGACAGTGGCGTCAGGCTGGCCGATATAGTTAGTAAATCAAATCATACTGGCTATATATTTGCTGACGTAATGAATGATTTGGGAGAGTCAGTTGAAATAATTATGGAAAATGCAAAAAGCTTACAAATGGCTTATGGTTACGCTCGTCGTTCCGCAGCCACAGCGCTTTACCTACAAGGCATAATTGATTCAGATGTTTACGATCATAATTTAGCATTCTTCAAAGCAATTCAAGTCCAAACAGGACATACAGTTGAATTTCAGGAACAAGCATTTACAGATGCAATAGAGTTTATGCAAACATATAACCCTATTATTACACGCCTATTAGTAAAACAGATGGGTGCTATATCCACCAACTTTACGCAAACTCAAGATCAGCTAAGTGACTCAGAGTTTATAGAGATAGTCATGAATGCATATACAAATTAAACACAGGGTTAAAAATGGGACTTTTTAGTAGAAATAAAAAACAAAAAGATTTGGATAATATTGTAATGGGCTTTCTTCGAACTGAAGCAAGTAAGTTACTTGGAATCAAGCCTAATTCCAATGAATACACTGAAGCAATGTCTTCGGCGGCAGAACCTATTCAAACAACATTTTTGCCTAATTTAAATAAAAGCATATTAGAAGATGTCGCAAACACATTTTCCTCTATCTCCCAAGAAAGAGTAAATGAGTTATTTGGTGAGTACATATTCTTACTATTTGTTCGCTTTAGTGCTATCTCTCAATATGTAGCAGCAGGAAAAGTAAAAGCTGAAGAAGCAACCCCTGATATTTTGGCCAATGTTATACATGACCAAATCAAAGCATTGTTGAAATAAAATGCACATAACACATATGAGCCTTAACTCTGTCAATAGGCACTAGAATTTTATTTGACCGTTTTTATACAGTGACGGTCAATTCAAAATCAATGCTAATTCAATAAACAAATTCGTTTACCTCGTCTGTCGATGTGGCTGTTAAGCAAGTAGCTTACGACAAACACATATAGAGGCTCTCTTATTGCGATCTCATCGCAGCCAGATTTTTCCCATATCCTTTTGGGGTTGCTGGGGCACTAGACATTCTTCGGTTAACCTAATCATGGCACTATTCAAGGCGGCTGGTTCATCATTATGACCAGTTAGTTTCAGGCTCAAGTCAGGTGTAAGCGACTTTGTTTATTGTATTAATGCACGCGTACTGAGCGTCTAATCAAGGCAAGTGGCTTAGATCTGTAGGCATATAATCAGGTTAAACCTTGTTGGTTATTAACTCACCCAATTGATTGATGCGCAGCCTTATATCCAGTTAGATGTGGACTTCCCAGCTTTCACTAGACAGTTTTTATCTCTTCACCGGACAAAGAAGGCTCATTTTCCATTGCTTACTCGTAAGCGTATAGCTAACGACACCTAGCTTTGCTTAATGTTCCAAGGTAGCAGTGGCTCAAGGTTATCTGGCTGCTCAGCAAGGCGCTGTAAGCAAGTAGAGATATAGTCATGCACCACAAGGTCA
>NZ_JACJDM010000110.1:0-3972 GCF_014163545.1 Pseudoalteromonas sp. SR45-6 | reverse complement strand
AAGCCGACTAACTGTTTTTTTCTGTCAAAATATATTTGCTTTTTAGGGAGGTAACTCTCTGTTATTGGTAATAAATTAAGAAAAAACAGGTTCCAAGAAAAAGTAAGTGCGGGCACCCACCAATGGTAAGGTTCATCCGAATATGTCATCACAATACAAGATAAAAAGAATATAAAGCTCAGAACACCACCAATAGCCATAGGACCAAAAAGCAAAGCTCTAGCAGCACTATTCCCGCACATTTCTATTTTATATCGCTCTGGGTGTTTTTGAATTGCTTTTTGCTTTCTTGCAGGTAAACCATATAAATAGCATAAACCTTTGAATTTACTCTTAAGGCTATTTAATCTCTCAGGGTAAAAAAAACAATTAAATCGCGTTTTTTTAGGCATGATATCAACGGCTAGGTAGTCATTATTTTGCATTACTTTCCTTATGCAATTGCTAATTCAAGTGAGGCATTTTCAATTGGCTTTTCAAACGCATCAAAATCTATCGGTAAAGTTAGACTTTCGTTGTAAATAAGTGTTGATGTTATTTCAACATCAAACACACTAATGTTCGGTGATTCAATTTCAAACTCATAGGTGGCTGCATTTAAGCTAAGGCTATTTTCATCAAATTCAGATAAATACTCTTTAGTGCCTTCAACCCAGCTTGAATTTCTATAAACATTTAACGTTGTTGGATGCCGCCATGAGTATTTTACATCTAAAAGCAACTCGGATTTCCCGACTATGAACATTGGTAATTCAACTTTTACTGTATGGTAATTGCGACTATCAAAAAAAGTAGGAGTATTAACAGTCACCTTAGGCGAGAATAATACGCTTTGGATATATTTAAAATATTGGTTTGGATCTGAGAAAGTATTGTAAATGGCTTCGTCTTCTCCAGCAAATACGCCTCGCTTATTTTTGGCAAACGGGCCAAACTTTGCCCATATTTCTAGCTTGCTATCGGTTAACCACACAGCAAGTAAACCAAATACGATAGAGCCTAATAATAATGCCCACCCCCATGGTCCAAGACTTGCGAATAGTATAGAGCAAATTAAGATGACACCCATCTTAACTATTCAGGCTGAATGTCGTTTTTATTTTTTAATTTGCGCGGCGTAAAGCCGCGCCTACGCAAATTTAAATGACTGTTTATTATGTCGTCATGTAACAGAGTCACCTAGGCGGCACTTGTGCCACCTAGGTTTGAATTCCTTTTCAGATTTTTAAAGAGCAATCGCGTTTAAACACCCGCAATAATTTGCATTGCAAGGGTTTTCATCAGGCGTTTCCAATACGGGGGGTTGTCTGGTTGGTTTAGGCTTTCATCTACTGGCCACTTTTCCCACGGTTTGGTGATTTCTTTATTTGCCCAGCGTTTAGGATTGGTGATGGCGCCGTCAAAATTAAAGCGGTAAATATCATCATCAAGTTCTTCTTCTATTTGCTTCATCTGCTTGTAGCTCATTAAACGCCAGTACTTTTCAGGGCGGTTATTTTGCTTATCAAAGTCGTGTGTTATCGGGTCAAGGTGACGAAATGGCTCTATTTCGGGTGAATCAACGAGCGGTTTGGTTAAATCCATAAAGCGCACAACGCGCTCCCATGTGTATTTGCAGTAGTTTGGGTTTTGTGGGTTGTCTTTTACGCGTATTTCACTAAATGCACCATGGTGGTTTTCGTAATCTTTATGGGCAATATACATTGCATGGGTTACACCATGGCCCTGTGAGTGGTTGGCTTTAGCGTAAAATGCCTCGATATCTGAGAACGGAAATGTCGAATGGCCGTGCTCATTTTTTTCTGCATTGTTTACTGACCACGAAAAGCTTACTGTTTGGTTTTGGCGGTCAAAATATACTTCGCGTTTAGGCAGAATATACCGCGCTAAAATGGGGCCGAAGTTTAAAAAGAATAAGTTCCAGCAAATGACGAATACTATAAACCAAACGGGTAGTTGTTCCGGGTTATCTGTGAATTGAGTATAACTCCACCCTAAAAAAAAAATTACCGAGACAATTGAACCTAATACCCCTAAAAATATTGGCCCTAATGTTAACCCTAGCGTCCAATCACCCGCATTATGAAAACCTAAATAGCGCCCTTCATTATCTAAGCTCTGAGGTTTCACTTTTTTATTATCTTCTTTCTCCAATAAAAATCTGACAATCATTAATCCTTTAGGTGAACTAAACTCATACATTTTTGAGGAAATATAGTGTTTAAAGTTCTGTGAATTTTCTAATATTCTTGCATTTAGTTTTGCAAATTTATATGAAATTGACATTAAAATCCTTTTCTATCCAAGCAGTGACTTACTGCTTGGGTTAAATCCTATTTATTTCTTTACTTAGCTATAAATCAATCATCAAAAATGAGGTGAATTTTTGCCACAGTGTTTTACCAAACTTTATCTCGCTTTCAGCTTTTATATCATCTGCATATTTCCACGGGAACTTAAATATATCCGGCGGTGTTAGCTTTCTGATAGGTTTACCCGTCAATAAGTTATTGAGCTGTTCTTCATCATTAAATTCATTAATGAGTAATAGTTTTTCCTCATTAACTCTCTTCTTGAAATGCTTATCGACCCGATACCAAAAATACTTAGGACGGCCATTCGCTTTATCAAACTCAGCGGTTGTTTTATCAAACTCACGGTAATATTCAAATTGTGGGATATCTGCTAAGGGTTCAGTTACATCCATGAAGTTTTGTAATAATTCCCAATGAATAAATCCACTGCTTATTAAGTTTGCTCCAGTCCTATCATAAGAAAAATCTCTCTGGTAATGTAATAAAGTAATGCCTCTGTAAGGAAAGCCGCTTCCAGGATTATTTTCCACACAATAGTGAGCATTAAACTCTTCAAAAAGCAATTTATCTTGTGTGCTACTTTGTTCATTAGATATGGTTACAGAACCATCTTTACGATGAAATAAAACCCCTGAGGACACTCTAATCCGGATTGCTTTCCAAATAGTTAGATTAAATAATTTAGATCCACTCCAAAATATAAAAACAAATAAAAAAGATTCAAGCGCTAGTTCAATACGACCAAATAAAGTGAAAAAAAACGGTAGAGTAAATAAAAAAAACAAAATACCTAAATGTGCTATTATCCAAAAAAAGACCAATGAATCCGTTATCTTACTCCCTTTTGTAGGCAAATTAAGAGTAAAATCATCATTTCCTAAAACTTTTCTATAATATTCAGCTTTCCCTGATAAGTTATATTTATAAGCTGAATCTTGAAAACTATCAAAGCAATGTCCAAACACTTTACCTCTTGGGTATATTGCCTGCTTACTTTGGTAACGACAATACATAGAGTCACGCTCATCAGTCGCTATTTCATCTCTAAATTTTGCATCTTGCTTACCTCTGTAAGCTGTGTCAGCATATTGCTCAAGCATATACTATTTCCTTAATTATCCATGCTTTATCTGGTTGTTCACCTTTATCCCAGTCATTACGCTCATCGATATCCACATAGGGCAAGGTCACATTTTTATCTAGGCGGTACTGCACTTTTACTTTCCAATCAACTTCAAAATGTTTCGGCCACATTGATAATATCGGAATAGTATATTTAAACCCGGTTATAGCTCCTGATTCAGTGTTTTCTTTTTGGATTATTTGCCAATTTTTATGATCGTAACGGAATTCCTGCTCAAAATGTAAAACTCCTTCATCTTCAATTTGATATACCTGAACGAGAAGTTCCGATTGACCTAAAGCAAAGTTTGGTGTGTCTACATCAATGGTTAACTGGCAATGGGAACCAGTTAGCTTTTTAACCCCTAATGTAACATTTGGACTCATCAATGTGCCTACTAATGCGGCGTAACGAAATTAAGATGACACCCATCTTAACTATTCAGAGTGAATATCGTTTTTATTCTTCAATTTGCGCGGCGTAAAGCCCCGCCTACGCAAATTTAAACAGCTATATTACATCGCCTGTAGGCGG
>NZ_JACJDM010000010.1:0-96434 GCF_014163545.1 Pseudoalteromonas sp. SR45-6 | reverse complement strand
CAGATAAATACAGTGATAACAAGGCGTAAGTTTCGACATGTAGTTGTTATACTTGAATAAATTATAACGCAGTTAGCACTTTATTTAGCTCGCTAGAATGGTTAAATATTTAAGTCGATTGGTATAAGTCATTAGTAGCAAAAATAATATGGATTTCATACAGGGCGACTGCTCCGTCGTCACGGCTATTACTTTTGCTTAATTTAATATAATGACTAGGGTCTGTTGATCTTTCAAGGTTGAATTTGCAGCAGTCTGTTTGGTATTTAGGCAAGGCAGAGTCTATGTGGTGTGGTTATTCCCCATAAATAGGCTATAACGCAGCATCAATGCCAAACAGGCGCTGCCCGAAGGGGTCTGCCTAGGGGCAATTAACTCTTTGTTACTCGATTTTTACTTAGCCCACTAGGTTACAAACCTCGCGCCGCGATTAAATTGCCCCTAGTTTGAACAAATATTAATCCGCAAAGGTCAACAGACCCTAGGCGTTACAATTATTTTAAATAAAAATATACGTGCAGTATTTATACCGTGCTATTTATTTACACTCGTTAGGTTATTAATTTAAGTTTTACATTGAATTAATAATGATTCTTTTTATATTCACTTAAATCACTGATTTTAATTTATTATTCAAATCTTGTATGCGAAAATAGAACAAGATTGAGAATTGTCTCTCAATTCATACTCTAAATTAAGCTAACCCCAAGCTGTATTTATATCAGTATTTCAATTTAATTAAAGTCAGTATTAGCACTCAATATGAATTCATATTCACTAAAGAAAAAAATATTATTATCGGTTGTTCTCGCCCTCGTAATTGTTGTTGTATTATTGTCATGGTATAGCTACTCCACGCAAAAAGCGTTGTTACTGCAAAACAGTGTTGATAGTGTGAGGCAAGCAGGTAAACAGCAAGCCGCGCGTATCGAAGCATGGTTAACCGATCGTCAGCGAGTGATCGCTTCTGTCGCCACTAAAGTTGAAGGTGATACGCTTAATGCATTGCAGCAAGCACAGGTATCTGGCGATTTTCAATTAACCTATTTTGGTAACCGCGACGGGCTGATGGTGGACTCTGATCCCAGCATTGACCGCTCAGGTTATGATCCTAGAACACGTCCTTGGTATCAGCAGTCACAGCAAGCTCGTAGCAGCATAATTACCAAGCCTTATTTGGATGTTGCCTTTAATCTATTGGTCGTTACCATAGCTCATCCAGCGCGTAATGGTGTGGTTGGCGGTGATGTGTCAATTGCGAGTATTGTCGATAGCGTTAGCAATATGTCTCTACCGGCAAACGGTTATGCCATCATGATGCATGAAGACGGTACTGTGATCGCCTATAAAGACTCAAGTAAATTGATGGGTAAAATCACCAATATTGAGACTAAATTAAGCAGCCGACTAATAGAATCAAGTAGCCAAACAGGCCAACTTACGCCTGTTTATTTTGAAACTGAAGCTCGGGATAAGCTAATTTGGAGTGAAAAAATCCCCAATACAGATTGGCAGCTAGTTTTTGTACTCGACAAACAAACGTTAGAGGCACCATTAGTTAGCTTGATGGTCACCCAGTTAGGACTGGCAACGTTAGCACTGATCATTAGTGTATTATCTATTTCTTGGTTGTTAAGTTTGTTACTAGGGCCACTAAGTCGCGTGTCGCAAGCGTTATCTCGTATTGCTGCAGGCAATGGTGATTTAACTCAGCGTATTACAGTCGACAGCCAAGACGAAGTCGGCATGTTAGCTGATAGCTTTAATAGTTTTGTAAGTAGTCAACATCAGCTGATCAGTCATATTCGTCAACTAGCGACTGATCTAGACTCAGATGCAGAGAAAAGTCTGTTAACCAATCAATCAAGCGTTAATGAACTACAGCGCCAACAGCAAGAAGTTACAATGGTTGCTACCGCAGTTACAGAGATGTCCAGTGCTACTCATGAAATTGCAGCTAACGCTGAAAATACCGCTGCTGCATCCCAGCAATCGGCGCAAAGCAGTATTCAGGGGAAAAGCTTAGTTGATAAAACCAGAACCACGATTAACTCATTGGCATCAGAAATTGATGAAACCACAGTTGTGATCAGTGAGCTGAGCCTGCATGCACAAGCAATCTCAAGTATTTTAACGACGATTCAGGAGATTGCAGAGCAAACTAATTTACTGGCATTAAATGCTGCGATTGAAGCGGCGCGTGCCGGCGAGCAAGGCCGTGGTTTTGCTGTTGTCGCAGACGAAGTTCGCGTGTTATCACATCGTACTCAAAACTCTACTGCAGAGATTTATACCACGATTGAAACGTTGCAAAATACCACTAAAAAAGCGGTTAGCTTGATGGATAGCAGTAAAAGTTTAGCTAATAACAGTGTTCACGATGTCAATGCCGCAGCACAAGCTTTAGAAGAAATTACTCAAGCAGTGAATGAGATCTCCGACATGGCGGGGCAAATTGCAGTCGCAGCAGAAGAGCAAACTCAAGTAACAAATGAGATAACCCGAAATACGGTCGCAATTAAAGATGTCACTGATGAAATCACGGCATCAGCAACAACGCATTTAAGCCAAGCAAAGGTACTGAAAGACCGCGCCACTGACTTAAATGAAAAAGTCGCCACCTTTATCCTGTAGTTTGACGTTATAGCTAGTAGGGCAGATATAGCCCTGCTAGCTTCTTTTTAGTTTTTAGTTTTTAGTTTTAAGTGGTAAGTTTTAAGCCATAAGTGACAAACGCAGCCACCACTATCTTCTTGTCCTCTTGCGAAACATTATAGAAAAAGAACTTTAAGTTAATTATTCACAAATAGGTTAGAGGCGCCGCGCTTTAGAGTTATCAACATAGGTTGGTTTGAGCGCAGCGAAATCCAACTAAAAATATCCAAACCTATAAACTACAAAGTTTTGACTTATCGACTGTCTTGAATGTGCCATGAGCAGACGATCGGTAGTATAACCTTTGAAGCCTCTGCTCCCCTAAAACCTTGCCTACGTATAATTTAATGTGCAGAAAAGACAGCCCCAGAAGTGATTTATTCACAAATTGCTTAGGAGACGAGGAAAGAGGAGTAATTTAAAATTAATATTTAGGGTACTTTTCTTCATTCCATTTACAGCGGCTGTCAACGTCTGTATTTATTTATATAACTCATGCCTTGGGTCCATCCAAACGGCATAAAATACGTTATCTAAGAAGAAACCATGAATCCTGCCGTACTCATTAGCACTGATTTGAAACTGATAAGGAGTTACAGACTGAAGCTGCTCATGCAAATGAGCAAACCCTCCCTTTTCACTGGTCGATGTCCAATCTATAGTATGTGCTCTAAGAGCCTTACCTCCCGATTGACGCAAATCACTGGCCTTTTGTTGGGATACATCTTTCAGCCTAGACAGTATTTTGAAAATGTACTCACCGTCTTTTTCTTTTACACAGAACTTTCCTTTCGGATGGTCAAGTTGAAGGTGCTTGAATGAAAAAATCATTGCACCTTCTTCATTTTTAGGTGGCGTAGTCTTTACGTTATTAACTTTTGAATTTTTAGGCTGTCGAACTTTAGGTTTAATTTTTTTACTAGCCAATACTTAAACCTCATCAGCCACTTTTGTATAAAATTTAAGAGTAGTTTCTTTATCGATGATATTCTCACAAGCTTCATCTGGGGCACAAGAGCCACGAGCCTCGATCCATGGCTGTTCATCGTGAGTCATCTGCTCAAGTTGGTAGCCGCTAAACTTGCCAAAGACATCGTATATATCTATTAGGTGTTCTGTATGGGTACCATCTAACTCAGGGAAATTAACATCTTCCAATATAGGGTTCGAACGGTATTCCTTGAATCGATGATACAAAGAGCGCACAACAGGCCCATGAACCCAAGCCTCAAAATCCTCATTTATCAAGGCTTTGCCATTGTTAACTAGAAACCACGCATCTGCGTAGTAAACCATTTTTTGTAGCTTTAATTGACTAATATAATCACCGTGCTCTTTTGCAAAAGCAAGAAAAAAATCAGCCACTTGGTTTGCACTAATCATAAAACCTCCAATTATAAGGAAAGCATTCTGCCTGAGTGCAGACAATTTTTCACGTAATATTTATTAATAAAATCACTTCTTGAACTCATAGGGCATATAACAGTTTTCATAAGGACATTCACCCTATGTTTATATAAATATTTCATTAACAGAAAAAAGTGTCAATTATAGACAACTATAAATATCGTGATTAGGGATATTTATATAAAAGAATAACATTTACTCTAGAAGGTAGCTATTGTTCGAACTCACAGCTAATAGTTAGAGTATAGATTTTCCCCGACTGCATGTCCCATGCTTTTAATAGCTTATTAGTTAAACGAGAGATGATTTTTAGTCAACTCTCTATAGCGTTTATCGCTGTGAATTTTATTAAGAATTGTTCCATTTTGTAGAAGGAAGTCTAAAATCTCTTGAATTCGTTCACTACGAGCATTAGCTTTTAAGTTTGTTAAAACTGTAATCATATGCTTCTGACAGTGTGTATTATCTAATGTTACTCGTACTTCATTACTATGCATTGCAATAACGGTATTGATAATATTTTGGTCACCAAGCATACCAAAAAACTTGTCGTATAAAGGACGACCGGCAGGGGACACTCCAGTATTGTAAGGGATCCCTTTACCAACACGGCAAATAAGAACTGCTTTAATGATTTTATTAACTCTTTCGACAGGGATGTCAGCCTCTGTTTCTAAATAAGAAAGAATTTTACGCATATGAGGCGGCTCATTATAAAAATTATCCCAAGAGTATCGAGCTTGTAAAAGTTCATCAGCATGTCCATCCAATGAAATAATTCTTGAATCCAAAGACTGATAGCGATTTCCATCACAGAAAGAGAAAAATTCGACACCTAACGTATGTTTATCGTTATGAAGATTATTTTTATAGCCATCAATTGTGACACCAAGTTTGTACTTAACATTATCACTACTCTTTGCCCAAATATGGGGAGCAAATAATGCTATATTTTTTCTAACGATATTACCTGTGCTTAAAGAGCTATATATTCCAAAAATACTATTTAGTAAGTTATCTGTATTCTGAAGGGAAAGGTCATTTAATGGCTTCTCCATGCTAGCAATAGTTGCAGCATCTAAAACATCAGGAGACCGTTTTAAATTCTCAATAAATGATTTTATTTGAATTGCAGAAGCAGAAGGTTTGTCATTTAAAATATCTTGGACACATGTTTGTAACCAACCTAATAATTCATAAGCATTTATTGAATAAGAGTTTGGGTGAGATGCACCAATATCATTTCTCATTGTTAAAATGTGGTTTAACTTTGTATAAACAATATCAGATATTAATTCGAGTTTACGACACGTATTTACAAGAGTGTTGTCTTTTAGGCCAGATAGATCTTCTTCTGTGTTATAAAACTCTCTTTTACTCCCACCCACGGCGGCATCAAAAAACATATCAAGTCCATAAACAACAACCTTTTCCCGTAAATTGATAACCACTTCATTCCAAACATAATTCAATGATGCATCGAACAAACCAATAGCTGCTCCAGCAACAAATTTAGATAAATAGCGGGCATCTCTTTTTACTTCTGGTGGCAATGATTCAATAAACGCTGGTAAGTTAGTTTCAATAATTTTTCGTTCAGGCAGTGCCGCAATAATATTTTCTGTCGGTAAACCTAAATGAGCTAGATACCCTTCGAACTTAGTTGTATCTGTAGAAAGCATTCCTGCTTGTGATAATAATTCAGTACTCATTGATTCACTCCATGATATGAGGTTTGGTTAGCATTTTTATATACAGCAAATAGTGCGCTTTTAACTCACACCAGCTTTATTATTTAATACCACCTTTACTAAATAATTGCTAGGTTTAGAAGAATATTAAGACCAATTAATATAAGGCATATATGAGCAACTATAAAGTGAAAGCCAAAGGGGGAATTTCGATTTCATATATTACAATTATTGACTGGCAGCTTCTCGCTCGAAGCCGTCACTCAATTTTATTCTTACATCGTTGGGTTTCGTTGCTCTTAACCACAACCTACGTGGTTAATTTTACGACGGACTATTCTGTTTTCCTAGAACCTAGTACCTTTTCCCTTGTAACTTTAGAGCCTACCTCGCACTCACTCCTTTATGCTCAGCTTGTGCGAGTTGTATATATTTACGCTCAACTAGTTGTGATAGCGGCACGAGTTCAAAACCTTGTTGTTCAAGTTCGGGTAGCATGCGCTGTAAAAATTCAATGGTTTCAGGGTAAGGGTGGGCAATCGCGATGGCGAAGTTATAACGTTCGGCTTTATACTTTAGTTCGTTGAGGCGAAATTGTAACTGTTTCTCATTGGGAATATTATCTAAAAACACATGGCGGCCGACATTTTCAACGCCATATAAGTTGGCAACATTTTGCGCTTGGCTTAAGCCTGTAGTGCGGCTATCTAAAAAGTACAGGTTGCGCTTTTTCAGCACTTCCATAGTCCATTTCATGGGCAGGCTTTCTTGAGTAAGTGCTGAGCCCATATGATTATTTACACCTTTGACCTGCGGTAAGGTTGCAAGCGCATTGCCGAGGGTGATTTGTAATTGTTCTTTACTCATATTGCTGGTGAGTGCGCCGGGGCCAAGTGCTTTGCTGCTGTCGAGTGCTTGCATGGGAATATGCAGCAGTAATTCTTTATTCGACTTACTGGCTAGGCGCGCAAAAACTTGCGAATACGGGGTATGAGGCAAAATCGAGAACGATATTTTACCTGGTAAATTTAGGATTTCGAGGTCGCGTTGATGATTGCCAATATCATCAATCACAATCGCTATTTGCTTATTTGCGGCAAATGTTGGCAAGCTAAAAAACAGCCAGAACAACCAAGTTAATTTTTTCACGTTTATAATTTTTATTATCTTTTTTATAGTGAGCTAAAAGCTTTATTTCATAGTTAATAGCTGCTGTGCTTTTAATAACAGTGGATCAGCTGAGTCTTTGCGTGACCATGGCCGATCGTCATTTCCTTGTTCGTTTTTTATTATAACTACTTTATCAATTTGCGAAAGGGTTGATTGATTAATCGCCACATCGGGGGTGACTCCAATCCCCTCAATAGATTGACCCGATGGGGTAAAGTATTTTGCAGTGGTTAATTTTAGTGCTGTATTACCATTGCCTAATGGGATCAAAGATTGCACCGATCCTTTGCCAAATGATTGGCTGCCAATTAGTGTGGCACGGTGATTGTCTTTAAGTGCAGCGGCTAAAATCTCTGCTGCTGAGGCCGAGTTTTCATTAATAAGTACCACGATTGGCGCACCATTTAAAATATCACCTTTTTTGGCGCGAAAGTGCTGGTTTGCATCATAAAAGCGACCTTTGGTGGTGACTATGGTGCCACTTTGTAAAAATAGATCCGATACCGCTACAGCACTTTGTAATGTGCCGCCTGGATTGTCGCGTAAATCGAGCACTAAGCCTGTAAGTGGATTACCGTAATGGCTTTGCAGTGCTGTTATTTGCCGCGCAACATCATGCAAGGTGTGATTGGTAAAACTATTTATTGCCAAATAACCAATACCAAACTCTGATAATGAACTGGTGACACTCTCTAAGTTAATTTCTGATCTAGTCAGAGTAAAATAAATGGCTTGTGGTGAATTACCTCGTTCAATCGTTAAGGTAACCGTTGCTGTGTCACTCGCTTTAATCATTTGCGCAACTTGATTGATGTCTTTATGTGCGACCGTTTGCTGATTAACGGCAAGTAGTACATCATTCATTTGTACTCCGGCAATGGCTGCGGGAGAATCTTTGATCGTGTTTACAATAATAATTTTTTGTTGTTGCTGTTTTACTTCAATCCCAAGGCCTGTGTAGCGGCCGTTAGTGCTGCTAAATAGCGCTTCTAACTCGTGTTCATCAAGGTACTTAGAGTATGGGTCTAGCTGTGCAAGCAGGGCTTCAAATTGTTGGCTGCTTTCAAAGCTTTGTTGTAAAGCTAAGTCTTCAACATAATAGGCATGGATATTAAAGAGGATTTCGTTTTTTTGTTGGCTTTTTAAATCGCCCACCGAGGTCACTGCAAAGCAATTAAAACTCAGGCACAAAAAAACGCTAACGAGTAATAAATAGCTTATTAGAATGCGATTAAAAACAGGGTATTGTAACCGCTGTATTTGTAATTGTGTATTTAGCATCAGCTGCTCCCAGTGGGGTGCAGCTGTTTAATCAATTAAATGCGTCTGCACCATGTTACAGGATTTACTGCGCGTCCTTTGTGGCGTATTTCAAAGTATAGACCAGAATTTGCTTGTCCGCCGCTTTGACCAACTAAAGCGATAATATCGCCTTGGCGTACTATATCACCTACGTCTTTTAGTAAGGTTTGAGTATGGCCGTATAAACTCATAAAGCCTTCACCGTGGTCAATAACAATAACCCAGCCGTAGCCTTTTAACCAATCAGCAAACACGACTTGACCGTTGTGGACGCTATGCACATTATTGCCTTCATTAGCGCCAATTAATACGCCTTTCCAGTCAATACCACCGTGCTTATGTTGGCCGAAGCTGTGCTCAATTTTACCTTTTGTTGGCCAGTTTAATTTACCTTTACTGGCTGATAGGCCCAGCAACTGAACCTTTTTAGTTTTTTCTTTTTCAAGTTCTTGCAAGGTAGCTACTAGAGTTTTTTCATTATCTTTTAAGTAATCAATTGAGTTTTTGGTTGAGCTAAGCTTGGTTTTTAATTCACTGATGTTGGCTTTTCGTTGTTGTTGCGCTGC
Organism: Pseudoalteromonas sp. SR45-6; assembly: GCF_014163545.1. Classification (NCBI taxonomy): domain Bacteria; kingdom Pseudomonadati; phylum Pseudomonadota; class Gammaproteobacteria; order Alteromonadales; family Pseudoalteromonadaceae; genus Pseudoalteromonas; species Pseudoalteromonas sp. SR45-6. Next base: position 87,643 of record NZ_JACJDM010000010.1, on the reverse strand, counting down.
AATGAGTGCTTGATGACGATTGGCTTGCTCTTTATGGAGCACAACTAAGTGTTGTTTGGTTTTTTCAAGTTCGGTTTGTACATCCGCTATTTCAATCAGGAGTGCTTTTAACTCATCAATTTGCTCAATACGCGCTTTGTTGAGGTAATTATAATAACTTAATGTGCGTTCAACCTGTGCAGTATTTTCTTGATTTAATAGCATTTTAGAGTAGTCATGTCCGCCAGACATATAGGCACTTTTAATTTGTGCGGCGAGTGCATGTTGCTGCTCTAGGCGTTTTTCCTCAAGTGCTTCAGCTTGCTGCTGTTGCTGCTGTTGTTGTTTTTCAGTATCGCGAATTGATTGCTCGGCAATATTCAGTGCCTTAGCATTTTTTGCGATCTCGAGTTCGTGCTGTTGCAGGTTCTTTTGCGATTTTTCGATGTCTTTACGCTGGGCGGCAAGTTCAGCTTGGCTTTGCTTTAATGCTGTTTGGATTTCGCTGAGATCTTTTTTAGTACGATCTTCATTAGCGACGGCAGGGGCCGTCACTAATGAAGTGAGTATTAACGCAGTAACAACGAGCGTACTAAAAATTAATGGGTTAATACTTTTGTTCATGGTTTATTTCAATGTCATGATTGGTGTGCCAGTCATCTCGCTTGGTTGTTCCATGCCCATTAAGTGCAACATGGTTGGCGCAACATCACTGAGGGCTTTGCCTTCGCTTGGTGTTGCATCACGACCAACATAAATGAAATGAACCGGTTCACTGGTGTGTGCGGTATGCGCTTGGCCAGTTTTAAGGTTAGCCATTTGTTCAGCATTACCGTGATCAGCTGTAATTAATGCTTCACCACCAAATTCTTCAAGGGCAGCAACAACACGACCAATACAATGATCGACTGCTTCACAGGCTTTTACTGCGGCTTCAAATACACCTGAGTGACCGACCATATCGCCATTTGGATAGTTACAAATAATTGCATCGTATTTACCGCTTTTAATCGCTTCGACGAGTTTATCGGTGAGCATTTCTGAATTCATTTCAGGTTGTAAATCGTAAGTCGCAACTTGTGGTGATGGGATCAGCTCGCGGGTTTCACCTTCAAATTCATCTTCACGTCCGCCACTGAAGAAAAACGTCACATGTGCATATTTTTCGGTTTCAGAAATACGTAGCTGTGTTTTATGGTGTTTTTCAAACCATTCACCCAATACATTAGTCAAAGGGACTGTGGCAAAAGCTGCTGGTGCGTCGATGTCTGCTGCGTATTCGGTCAACATAACAAAGCCGCTTAGTGCGGGGGCTTTTTTCTTGGCGAAACCGTCAAAGTCTTTATCAACAAATGCGCGGGTCATTTCACGAGCACGGTCGGCTCTAAAGTTTAAGAAAATAACCGTATCACCGTCATTAATTTGTACTGCGTCTTGGCCTTGTGCTGCTATGGTAGTTGCAGCAACAAACTCATCGTTTTCATCACGTTCGTAAGCCGCAGCTAATGCATCAACACCATTTTCGTAGCTATGTTGTGCGATCCCACTGACCATTAGGTCGTAGGCTTGCTCTACTCGGTTCCAGCGATTATCGCGGTCCATTGCATAGTAGCGGCCAATGATCGATGCTAAGCGACCACAGTTTAATTTGCTAAACAGTGCTTCAATACGTTCAATTGACGCTTTTGCGCTACGTGGTGGAGTGTCTCGGCCATCTAAAAATGCATGAAAGTACACTTCTTTAGCACCGCGCGCTGCAGCTAATTCAATTGCAGCTACAATATGATCTTCATGACTATGCACACCACCTGGGCTTAATAAACCCATTAAATGCACCGCTTTATCGGCATTCACTGCTTTATCAATGTTTTCAACTAGTGTTGGATTATGTGCAAACTCACCGTCGTTTATTGCTTTAGTGATACGGGTGAAATCTTGATAAACCACTCGGCCAGCACCTAAGTTGACGTGGCCTACTTCTGAGTTGCCCATTTGCCCATCAGGAAGACCAACATCTAAACCTGATGCAGAAATTAGGGTGTGCGGGCGAGTTGCCCAAAGTTCGTCTAAAACAGGGGTATTTGCCGCTAAAATTGCGTTGCTTTGGGTATCTTCACGGTATCCCCAACCATCTAAAATCATTAATACGAGAGGTTTTTTATGTTGTGTCATTTTTGTTCCTGAAAATTAGCTCCTGCTTAGCCTTAGCATACCGTGTTTTGTGGTTATGATCAGCAATCAAAGGGACATATTAAAATATTTCACTCTCTGGTAATTTCTAATCAAGCACGTATACTTGCGTGGCTAGGGCATTGCCCTTACGTTTAACCCCAGTGCTACAGGCGCGGGACAATTTTCATAGTGGAAGACGCATGGATCAATATATTGAATTTGTCGGTAATCATCCGATATTAAGTTTAGCTTGGGTTGCTTTAGTTGCACTCATCGTGGGCGGCTGGTTTAAAAGTAAGTTTTCAGCAATTCGTCAAATAAATCCGCAACAATTAACGTTATTAATTAACCGTGAAGACGGTGTCGTTGTAGATATACGTGCACAAAAAGAATTTAATAATGGCCGTATAGCAGGCGCTGAGCATATTAGCCCTGAAAAAGCGAAACAATCTGACTTCTCAAGCCTTGAAAAGTCTAAGAGTAAACCCATTATATTGGTATGTACCACAGGCATGACAGCCTCAGGTATCGCAACTGCTATGCATAAAGCTGGTTTTGAATCGGTTTATGTTTTATCTGGTGGTATGGGTGCATGGCAAAGTGCTGGTCTACCAACGACAACAGGTCGCTAATTAAGTTAGTTAGGCCGATAGAGGAATTGTTATGAGTAATGTTGTTCTTTACACCAAAGCGTATTGCCCTTTTTGTCAGCGTGCTTTAGCGTTGCTAACAAATAAAGGTGTGCAATTTACAAATATCGACATTGGTGTACAGCCTGAATTACGTGACGAAATGATCGCCAAAGCAGGTGGCGCGAGCACAGTACCGCAAATTTTTATTAATGATGAGCATATCGGCGGTTGTGACGACATGATGGCGATTGAAGCCCAAGGCAAACTTGACGCTAAGTTAAACGCTTAAGCATTTATTATAAAAACGATTAAAAGTTAGGAATTATCATGAACGAAGAAAATCAGAACGTAGCAGCACAAGAAGAAACTGGCGCACAATTTACGATCCAACGTATTTACACAAAAGACGTGTCTTTTGAAACGCCTAATTCACCTGCTATTTTCCAAAAAGAATGGACACCAGAAGTTAAGCTTGACCTTGATACACGTTCTAATAAATTAGACGAAGGCGTGTTTGAAGTAGTATTAGCACTGACTGTTACAGCTTCTATCGGTGAAGAAACGGCTTTTTTATGTGAAATTCAACAAGCGGGTATTTTCACTATCGCTGAAGTTGAAGAAGTACAACTTGCACACATGCTTGGCGCATTCTGCCCGAACGTATTGTTCCCGTACGCACGTGAAGCGGTATCTAACTTAGTTAACCGTGGTACATTCCCACAGCTTAACCTTGCACCTGTGAACTTTGATGCGTTATTTGCTCAATACATGCAGCAACGTGCAGCGCAAGCTGAACAGGCAACTGCAGACGCATAACTTATGAGTACAGCCAATTCAGCTGTTACTGTATTAGGGGCGGGGTCTTATGGCACCGCCCTTGCTATTTGTTTAGCCCGAAACGGTCACCAAGTGACACTTTGGGGTCGCAATAGCGATGACGTTGCCACGCTTGCAGCTGAGCGGAAAAATCAACGTTACCTACCTGATGTCACTTTTCCTGACACTTTACACCTTGAAGCCGACTTACACACCGCAGTAACTGCAAGCCAAGTGATCTTGGTTGTTGTGCCAAGTCATGCATTTGGCGATACGCTACAGCAAATTAAGCCTTCATTACTTGAAGGGGCACAAGTTGCATGGGCCACCAAAGGGCTTGAACCAGATACAGGCCGACTTTTGCAAGAGGTTGCACAGCAAGAATTAGGTGATGATGTGCCACTTGCGGTCGTATCAGGCCCTACATTTGCTAAAGAAATGGCGATGGGTTTACCTACTGCAATTTCAGTGTCGTCAACATCAACAGCCTTTGCAAAACAGTTAGCTGAACTATTGCATTGTGGTCGCTCATTTAGGGTCTATAACAATAATGATTTTATTGGTATTCAGCTCGGTGGCGCGGTTAAAAATGTGATTGCGATTGGCGCTGGTATGTCTGACGGCTTTGGTTTTGGTGCTAATGCGCGGACAGCATTGATCACCCGTGGTTTAGCTGAGTTATGCCGGTTAGGCTGCGCGCTTGGTGCTAAGTCAGAAACCTTTATGGGCATGGCTGGGCTGGGAGATTTGATCCTAACGTGCACCGATAATCAGTCTCGTAACCGTCGTTTTGGTTTAGCACTGGGTAAAGGTGAAAAGGTAGAGCAGGCGATAGCATCAATTGGTCAAGTGGTCGAAGGTTATCGCAACACCAAAGAAGTCTATTTACTTGCACAACGTACTGGTATCGAAATGCCGATCACTGAGCAAATCTATCAGGTACTTTATGAAAATAAAGACGTGAAAGAAGCCGCGATGGCTTTATTAGGTCGCGAGCAAAAATCAGAGTAACAGTGCCTTGTAGCTGCCAGCGTTTATGGGTTTGTATAAACGCTGGTAGTTAATCTTATAACTAACAAGGTACTTAGTCATTCATCAAATTAGATTGTTTTCTCAGATTGTTTTTTTCGAGATAAGTAGCTACCTTTTCAGCACAAAGCGGACGACTATAATAATAGCCTTGCATCGTATTACAGCCCATAACATGCAGCATATAAGCCTGCTCTTTAGTTTCAACTCCTTCGGCAACAACATCGATATGTAAGTATTTAGCGAGGCGAATAATTGTCGCGGTAATATTACGATCCTGCTCACTATCGACAATATCTTTAATAAAAGAGCGATCAATTTTTAAAGTATCGATTGGAAAACGTTTTAAATAACCCAATGATGAATGACCAGTACCAAAGTCATCCAGCGCAATGGTAAAGCCAAATGCTTTTAAGCGGTTCATTTGCTGTTGGGCAAATTCAGGGTTATCCATCATGGCACTTTCGGTTATTTCTAACTCAACACAGCGTGCAGGCACATCATAGTTTGTTAAACACTCAGTGAGGGTTTCGACTAAACTACTTTGCTGAAAGTGCAGAGCCGAAATATTAATTGCCACTTTACCAAAACTTACTCCTTCATTACGCCATAACTCTAGTTGTTTAAATAGCTGCTTCATTAGCAATAAAGTGAGTGGAATAATTGCGCCATTTTGTTCTGCAAGGGGGATAAATTCAGCCGGGCTAATGATGCTGCCATCAACTTGCGGCCAACGCACTAAGGCTTCAAAACCATGTATTTGATCTTTATCTGCGTTATATTTTACTTGGTAAAATAATTGAAAGTCCTGATGTTCGATTGCCCGAAAAAGTGCGCTTTCTTTACTAAGTTCATTCATATCAATTGTGTGTTTAGATTTATCAAAAAATTGATAATTATTATGACCTATCTTTTTAGCGTGATTGAGCGCACTATTGGCGCTGCGCATCAGTGCTTCGCTGTTATAACCGTTTTCTGGGTACCCGGCGATACCACAACAGGCAGAAATAAAGCTCTCTATACCCTCAAGCATAAACGGTGTTTGGAATTGTTTAAGGATATTATCGGCCAGTTTTTTGGCGAAAAAGACGGACATGCCTGAATATAAATAGGGCGGTACGAGTATAGCAAATTCATCTCCCCCTAAGCGGGCCAAGGTATAACCAGAATCAAGATTACGAGTGAGTCTGCCCGCAACTTCTTTTAATAGTTCATCACCGATTGCGTGACCAAGGGATTCGTTAATTTTATTAAAATTGTCTAAATCTATAAAAATAATCAGTAAATTAGGGAAGTTGTTATTACAGCTGGCAATTGCCTTATTTACAGATTCAATAAAAATAGTGCGATTGGAAAGCCCAGTGACAGAATCTCGAGTGGTTAATTTAAGCATCGCACGTTCATTATTCTTACGTGCAGTTACATCTGAAAATAACCCAATATAATGCGCGCTACTAGTACGTAGGTTAGGGGTTTTTACTTTGGTTATCGATAAATCTAAGGCATAGGGTTGCCCGTCTTTACGCACATTCCAAATTTCACCAGACCAATAACCATCAACCTCTAGATCATTATAAATGAGGCTTTCTAATTTTTTATCGCGACCGTTTACAGTAAATGCTTTTGGTTTTTTACCCACTACATCAGCAAGAGTAAAGCCACAAATAGTTGTAAATGCTTGGTTTATGTTCGTGATTTGAAACTGCTCATTGGCGATCCAAATGGCATCTTTTGATTGCGTCATTAACGCGTTGACCAAATTATGCTTAGCACCACTTTTTAATCTATAAACAATTAACAGCAGTAAAATAGCAAAAATAGCCGCTAAAACGAGGTGGTTGATCCAGTGAGGGAAGGCAAAAGCCGTTTGTTTAATCATTAACACTAACGGCTCGTTATTTACTTGATTAAGGTTTTTAACTTCAAGATAAATATTCTTTGCATTACTAGCCAGAGACAGCATGGTCTGAGCATTCGGCAGTGCTAGCCAATCGCCATTGGGATCGAGTCGGTAATTGAGCTGCATAGGTAAGAGGCCATTACTGCTAAACCAAACAGAGATGCCTTTTAGCGGTTGGCTGGTATTTACTGCGTTGGTTGCTAAGTGGTAATAGTCTTGGTCTTGCTCTTGATAGTGTAAAGTCAGATGACTGATTAAAAAAGAGCTGTTTTGAGGTGGTACTTGTGTTGAATGCACTTCTAATAAAGTATTACCCGTTGGCGCAAACAACATTATTTTATCACGGTAGCTAACGCTAAAGAGTGATTTTGGAAGTTGCTCATAACTAATAGAATCATCAATATAAGCGGCAATACTATGAGTGGCATTTTCAACCCATAGGTTAGTGCTGGGTTTGTAGAGTTTTATCGCTTGAGAATCAACTATCCACAAAGCATTTTGTGGTGCTTCGTAAATGGCTGTGGTGTTAAATGTACTTACTTTATCAAAATTTATCTCAAGTGTTATTTGCTGAGAATTTTCAGGTGCTTGCCATTGGCTCTGCCATAAGCCGTTACTTGTCGCAAGCCAAAGCCTTGAAGAGTTGCGTTGATAATACATAGCATTGATCTGCCCGAGGGCTTCAGTTTCAAGCTCAAGGGCGGTGAGCTGTTGTTTAGCAATATAAAATAATTGCTCACCATCACTTGCGAGATATTGCTCGTCATTAAGGGATGTTAAAGCATTAATGTTACTAATTGGTAGTGTTTGGCTTTGTTGCTGCGTCGCAAAATCATATTTTATTAATTGCTTTTTGGTTGCTACCCACAGTGTTGTTGGGGCAGTTGAATGCAGCGCAGCAACTTGATCCTTTATTAATAAATCAAAAGTGAGGTTGCGGGCACTGTATAAATATAAACCAGTGTCGGTTGCAACAGCCCATTTGTCTTCGCGCAGATAAGCGATGGTAATAATTTTTTTATGTTGTGTAAAATTACCTAACTGCTCCAACATGTCAAAGTATTGCTGCATACGCGGAGCAGGATTATCGGTGATAGGGGTTGTGATAATTTGCATTGCAGGGAGCTTTAGCCAGCTTTTAGTGGCAGTTTGCAGCCACAGTTGTTGGTTGTTTTGTTTAATTGATAAAAAGCGTGCAGGAGCACTATAAAACAAAGGATTCGTGTTTTTGGTCGTTAAATCATGTTTATAAGCGCGATTTTTATGCAAATAATAGAGCTGATCATCAAAGTAATTTAGTTGTTGAACATGCGCATGCTGGAGTTTTATTTCTTGCATAGAGTGCGTGTTGTTAAACAGGTAATGTTGGTCGTTATTGGTATTGATAAGGATCGCTGCTGAGGTTTGACTTGGACTTAACTGCGCGATAGGCGCGGGGACGATGAGCTGAGCTGTAATTGCATTACTTGCTAAATCAAAGTGACTAACTAAATTACTACCTGAATGTAGCCATAGGCTGTTGTTAAATCCCAATGCGAGTTCGACGATCTGCTCTGAAAAGGCGAATGGGGAATGGAGTTTTTCGTCTTTTATAGTGTGGATCTGACCTTGGTACAGAAAGTAAAAGCCGAGCTCGGTGGTTAATATCGGCTGTTTTAGCGGTGTTGCGGTTAGTTGAATTAACTGGTTGTTAATTAAGTTGATTAAACTCAGCCCTTGCTCAGTGTTAATTAATAACCAGGATTTATAAGTCGCTACTTGTAAAATGGCTTGATTCGCAAATGATGAAAAAGGCGGTGCTTGGCCACTAAAAAGATGCACCGAGTCGTAGTTAAACAGCCCTTTATTAGTTGCGAGCCAAAACGCATTACTCGGGTCTTGAGTAAAGTCATTAATGGCGGGTAGCGAAAGCTCATTCGCATTTAATTCAGCTACACTCGCGTTTACATTTACAGTAGATAACATACTAATAAAACAGCATGTTTGAAGGATAAAACGCATTACAATCCGTTGAATCAGTTTAAAAAGAACTTATTTAGAATAGTGTAGGAATAGAAATAATGCGAATCCACGCAAGGCAAATTTATTGCGCTAGGCGGTGCTAAATTTTAAAGATAATTAGAGGAGAAAGCGCCCAATGGTATAGGCGCATTTTAATATCACTTACTGCGCGTTAGGAAAGCCTAACTGACGCCATGATTCATAAACAAAAACAGCCACTGCGTTAGATAAGTTCATGCTTCTACTGTTAGCTTGCATAGGAATACGCACGCGTTGTTCATTAGGTAGTGATTGAATTATATCATCTGGTAAGCCACGGGTTTCTGGGCCAAACACTAAACAATCACCCGCTTCATAACTTGCTTGATGGTGAAACTGACTGCCTTTAGTGGTACATGCATATACTTTTTTAGGTTGGCATTTTTCTAAGTAAGCTGCAAATGATGGATGGCGTTGCACATGGCTAAATTCATGGTAATCAAGGCCAGCTCTTTTCACGCGCTTATCGTCCCACTCAAAGCCCAAAGGCTCGATTAAATGCAAAGCATAGCCCGTATTTGCACACAGGCGAATAATATTCCCTGTGTTAGGTGGAATTTCAGGTTGGTATAAAACGATATCAAGCATAACGAGCCTTATTGGTGATCTACATTTTGACGTTCGAGAGTATACACGAAACAGATAAAAAAAATGATATACTCATTTTAAGTAAACACTTTAAGCATAGGCAAAAACGTGCATCAGCGCAGTTATGAGTTTTGGGTAAAAACAGCAAGTGTGGTCACTATGGTAATGGTGAGTTTAATGATTGCTGCTAAATGTTGGGCATGGCTTGCGTCTGGCTCTGCGTCTATGCTCGGATCACTCACCGATTCCTTGATGGATATTACCGCTTCAGCAATGAGTTTTATGGTGCTCTTTTATGCACTGCGCCCAGCTGATGACGATCATCGTTTTGGCCATGGTAAAGCCGAAGCCTTGGCGGGTTTAGGGCAAGCGGCATTTATTGCAGGCTCTGGCTGTTTATTGGCGTTTCATGGTATTGAACGATTGTTTAATCCTGTGGTGTTAAATCATTCAATGCTCGGGGTATGGGTTAGTCTATTTGCGATTGCTTGCACCTTAGTGGTGGTTTATGTACAAACTCAAGTCATTAAGCATACCGAGTCCATTGCAGTTAAAGCAGACTCTGTGCATTACAAAGGCGATATAATTTTAAATGCAGCAGTACTGCTGGCCATACTGCTTGCGCAAAATGACATGCTGTACGCGGATCCTATTTTTGCCATTGGCGTGGCAGGTTATTTGCTTTATAACAGTTGGGATATTGCTAGGCAAAGCGCTGATCATTTAATGGATAAAGAGCTACCTGAGGACGAAAAAGCCAGTATCATATCAATCGCTAACAGTCATAACGATGTATTTGGCGTACACGATGTACGCACGCGACAAGGTGGTAAAATTAAGTTTATTCAAATGCATTTAGAGCTTGAAGATCAACTCCCCTTGATCCGTGCTCATTATGTAGCGGATGAAGTAGTGGCGATGATCCAACAAGAATTTAATTGTGAAATGGATATTTTGATCCATCAAGATCCAATGTCATTGAGTCATAGCCGCGCTCAAGTTAATGAATCACAAAACTGATAAAAACGGCTAAGCACAGCTTTGCGAATGGTGTCTTGTTCAAACAGTAACTCGTGCTTAGCATTCGTAAATGTTTGTAAAATAGCATTACTTTGACGGTGAACTAAGGCTAATTGGGCTTGGTTATCAACCACAGTATCGTGCTCAGCACTGGCTATAAAAAGTGGAATCGATAGCTGTTGTTGCTCAATAGTTGTCATAAAACCAAAAGCTTCATTCAACCAGCCGTAAGTCACCCCGCCTAATTGTAGCGCGCTATCCGTTTGGTAGGTCTGTCTAAATAAATCATAGCGAGTTTCGCTACTGGTAAGGTCGTTCTGTGTAAAAGCAATAGGCAGATAATCTGCTTGGCCAAATGCATAGTGTTTATTAAAACCAAATAAACAGGCAATACGAGCGGCAAGTTTAGCAACTGGTTTGGGAATACCTTTAGTGAAAATATCAAACATGGGCGAAGACAAAAATACCCCACTGTAGTTATGTTCAAACCGGGTTAGGAAATCAAAAGCAATCGCGCCGCCCATTGAATGCCCGAGGATGACCTTTTTGCCTTGGTAGAGTTTACTGACAATTAAACGGTCAAACAGTGCTAAATCATCAGCATAATCACTAAATTTATTAACAAAACCTTTATGAGGGTTGGCTAAAGCGCGATAAGAACGGCCTTGGCCTTGATGATCAATAATAAACACCGCATAGTTATTTTTGTATAACTCCCAGATTAGCTCTTGGTATTTATCTAATCCTTCAATGCGTCCAGAGCAAATAACAATAGCGGCCTTGGCATGCTCAGGTATCACATAGCCATAATATAAATCGCCATTATCGGTAGTCAGCTGCGCTTTGTGCAACTGCTGCTGAAAAAACTCTGTGATCTCAGGTTGTTGGGAAAGTAAGTTTTGCTCTGTGCTGTAAAACATAATGGCCATGATTATTTTTGTTTATCCAGAGGTAAGGCGATACGCACACATAACCCACTTGGTTGTTTATTATGCAGCGTTAAACTGCCAGAATGGGCGGCAATTGCATTTTTAGCAATTGCTAAGCCAAGTCCTGTACCGCCGCTAGTTCTGTCTCGTGCATCAGATTGGCGAAAAAATGGCTCACATAATTTGGCTAAATTTTGCGGTTCGACGCCCGGGCCATCATCGCTGATCTCTATATAAATAGCATCACTTAAACTCAATGTTAGGGTGATTGTTTGCTCTGCATATTTTATTGCGTTGCGTAAAACATTCTCTAGCGCACTGGCAATGAGACTCTCGTCACAATAAATATCAACATTGAGTTGACCATTTATAATTAATTGCTTATTGGTCTGTTTAGCTTCAAATTGCGCATCATTCAAAACATGATCAATAATGATCTGTAAGGATTGTTGATGCAGCGATAGCGCCTGACTTTTCGCCTCTAAGCGCGATACTTGCAGCACATCAGCGATCATTTTATCGAGCTGATTTGCTTCTTTTTCAATGCGTAATAAATAGGTTTGGTTTTCTTCTGGGGTCTGCATTTGCGCAAGACCCGTAGCCATTTTAAGGCGAGTTAGGGGGGAACGCAACTCGTGAGATATATCAGCCAATAAGCGCTTTTGTGCAGAAATCAGTTGCTCTAACTGAGTTGCCATACTATTAAAGTCACGGCCAAGTACGCCCAGTTCATCTTGCCTGTTTGGATCAATTTCAGCGCGCGCGGTTAAATCGCCGTCAGAGAGCTTAATTGCAGCTTGCTTTAAGTGATTAATAGGTGCAATTAGGTTACGACTAAATATAAAACTTAAAGTTAATGAAGCCAGTAAAGCAATGATCACTTTTAGCCAAATCGGCATCAGCTTTAACCGTATAAAAAAAGGTGGTTGATGATTCTCATCAATTTCGTATAGGTAAAATTGCCCCTCAGGAAGGTTTATTTTTATCGGTCCGAATGCTTGATAATACTCGGTAAAAATAATTTGTGGCGGCATGTTTTTAGTGAAATTAAGTAAACTTAAATCAATCTCACTTGATGGTACTCTGCTACTGAGCGAGTGATCTGGCTGATCTGAATTTAAATATAGTAACTTTTGTTTTGCAAGCCGCGGATGAGTTAAAATTTCGGCAATCGATTTATTATGTTTGACTACCATACGTTCGATGCCTTTGGCCGTGTATTGCAAGTTTTTCTGCATGGGCCCTTGTAAGTTCTCATAACTGACTTGATTGGTCGCAATGTTACTTAAAAACACCAATGCAGTTATGGTGCCTATTACTGTTAGCCAAAACCACACAAAAATTTTGAAAAATAAAAAGTGCTGAGGATGTTTTAGCCAAGAAAACCGAGTTTTATTACTCCCCTTGGATAAAGACATAACCAGTCCCTCGCATGGTTTTTATTCGTTCTGCATTGTTGAACTCGGCAATTTTTTTACGAATATTACTCACATGCATATCAATTGAGCGATCAAAAGAGGCTAGGCGTCTACCGAGCACCTCTTCACTTATTTGCTCTTTACTGACCACTTCACCTGCATGTTTAACCAGTAAGGCAAGTACTTCATATTCAGTACCGGTTAGGCTTAGCGGGTGTTCATCTACATACGCTTCGCGGGCAGCTAAATTTATAACAATATTATTAACGGTTAACTTATTACTGCTGGTATTTGCTAGGCTAGTAATATGTTCAATACGACGAGTAATCGCTTTAACCCGTGCGAGTAATTCACGATGATTAAATGGTTTAGGAATGTAATCATCAGCGCCTAGTTCAAGACCAAAAATACGGTCAAAGTCTTCACCTTTGGCGGTTAGCATGATCACCGGCGTTAATTTTGTTTGCCTAAGCTGTTTTAATACTTCAAAGCCATCTAGTTTTGGTAACATAACATCGAGTAAAATTAATGCATACTCTTGCTCAAGCGCTTGTTTTAAGCCTTGTTCGCCATCATGGGCACATTCTATTTGAAAACCTTGCGCAGTTAAGTACTCTGAGAGTAACTCACATAAACCGGTATCATCATCAATCATTAATAGCTTCATTATTTGCTCACCTTAACCACGCTGGAATAACTTCATTTTACGCCTTAACGCACTTAAAAGTGAACCTTTACACAACCTTTACATTGCTTTGCGTTGCTTTGCACTTGGTTAGTTATAGTGAATATAACAACTGAACAGACACTAAGTTACAAGCAACTCAAAGGTAATGATTATGACTATTTCAAGTAAAGTTTCTAAACTAGTATTAATTTGTGGATTAGCGACAGCAACATTAGGCACTGGTGCCGTAATAGCAAAAGAGGGCATGGATCATAAACCAGGCCATTCTCAACAGCACAAACAAGCGCGCTTTTTACTCTCTGAGCGTGGCGTTAAAAAGCTTGATTTAACTGAGCAACAACAAACCCAGTTAAAAAGCATTTTTGATGCGCAAAAAGCACAGTTTAAAGCGCTACGTGGCAACGATAAACAGGCCATGAAGCAAGAGCGTGCTGCACATAAAGCACAAATGCAAGCATTGTTAGATATGCCAACATTTGATGAAGCCGCAGCAAAAGAGTTATTAGCGCAGCGCCAAACCAAAGGCGAGCAATTTGGCTTAATTAACCTAAAAACTCAACACCAAGTATGGCAAGTATTAAATGCCGAACAACGTGAAAAGTACCAAGAAATTAAAAAGCACATGCGTAAAAAAGGTCATAAAAAAGGTGACAAAAAACGCAGCCGTGACGAGCAAACAGCAGGCTAAGTAATTACCAGAATTACTAAAGCAAAAAATGAAGCGCGGGAGTGATCCCGCGCCTACGGAATATCATCCATCTCGTAGCAGCGATTTTATATCGCGACAGGGTTTGCTGCTCGGCTGAGTTTTATCCAACGTCTAAATTATATATTTGCGCGGGGTAAACCCGCGCCTACGAATTGTTCGCAGGTTTATATCGCGCCATAGTGCTAACTTGATAAGTGTATGTAATTTATTTATATTTAAGCGCATACACAAGGCAAGCTTACGTTTCGCACTCATATAGTAAATGATATAACGACCTTGCCATTTTACACGATGAAATAATCAATATTTGTATTCGCGAAAAATTTAATATGTCGCGCGGCGTATTTGCAAACTTATTACATACCTCAGCAAGAACCCTTGAAAACTGGGAACAAGGGCGCAGCGCACCTAATGAACAAGCGGTTACTTTATTAAAACTGGTACAGCGCCATCCTGAAACGTTGAATCATATTGCGGAGTTGTAGAAGAGTGATAAAATATTTTAACTGAAGGCACTAATCTTAGTTTGTTAATCAGAACACATTTATTTTCGTGAAAGAGGTTAGTTTTGTCTTATTACAGCCACTTAGAGATGCATGGCTATGATTGTCTGCACATGATTTGTTATTTTGGTTTTGCCTGTTGACAGTATTACTTTTATGAAAGCTATTTTGTAGGTTTTTATGGATGCTTTAAGTTTTAAAGTGGTATATTGTAAGGCATATTGAATTTATTAAAAAGCTTATAAAGATAGCTTGATTTATATAGTGTTTTTTATGTAATCATCATGATTTATATATAAATAAGGATGGAAATGAAGTTCAAGATTGAAAAGTTAGGGAAAATAAACAATGCAGATATTGAATTAAAAGATTTAACAATTATTTGTGGTCCAAATGGTTCAAATAAAACATGGTTGGCATATTCTATCTTTCATAATTTACACTTCAAACATGGAGATGCACCTAGTTTATACTATGCCGGATTTTATAAGGAAGGTATCGTTCAAGGAGAGTTTCCAAATTACTTCATAGATAGTAATAGCGTTGAGTTTAAAGATGTTTGCATGCTTTTTTTCAATGCTTATATAAATGGCTCTAACAAAAACTTATCACAAACATTTAACACTCACGACGACGTGTTTCTAAACACAAAAATATCATGCAGTAATGATTCTGAGCTCGTACAGCTATTTATCGATTCATTTAAAAATACCACCCAGGAGTTCAATACTGAGAATCACTCAATTTCGAGTACTCTTAATATTAAAGAGAATAATCCGATTATAGAAATTAAGGTTAGTACTGGTGATGATAATACAGAGCAGCGGACTGATCTTTATGAAGTTATAGACTCGCTAATTAGTGAGCTTATCTGTCATTTGCTGTCTACAATATCACCTGTTCTCCGTCCATTTGTAATTTCATCTGAACGAGTTGGGTGTCTTGTTTTTCAAAAGGACATAGATGGTAAAATCGTTGGGCTGTCTAACAAACTTGATACCTTATTAGAGAGGTATCATGATAACGTTGATGTTAAGCAGGCTTTAATCGAAATGCACATGAGTACATTAGGGCATCGTGCTGAGTTATCAGTTCCCGTGAGAAAAAATTTAGATGCCGTGCGTAATGCAAGTGTTGAGTTGAAAAAGGTGAGCTTTATAAAGAAGCAATGCCCATATGTGTCAGATGCAATGAAAGAGATATCTCAAGGCTCTTTTAGTGTTGAAAATAGTGTCCTTACGTATAAAGCCGTTGATGGAGGGTTTGAGTTACCAATTACTGTTGCTTCTTCATCTATCAAGTCACTTTTTTTGATAGATCTATATGTTAACTCGTTGGCTAGAGAAAACGACCTATTAATTATTGATGAGCCAGAATTAAACTTACACCCTAATAACCAACGTTTAATGGCCAAAGTGATTGCTCGTTTAATTAACTCAGGAGTGAAGGTTCTAATTACTACTCATAGCGATTATTTAATTCGAGAAATAAATAATAGTATTATGTTGAGTAATTGCATTGAAAATAAAGAAGAAATTATGGATGAACATAATTTAATAGGAGAAGATATTTTATTTCCTTCCCAGGTTAGCGCGTATACGGTTGATGCTGAAGGCTGTGTTTCCGCTATGGAAGTTAATCGTAACGGCATCAACTCTAAAGTTTTTGACAGCATAATAAATGAAGCAAACAAACTCCAAGGTGAAATTTACTTTAACTTGGATGATGTCGATGAGTAGTTTTAAACTTGATATCGAAAAAGTAATTGCAGATGTAGCATTGTTACCAATTAAGCCACAGGCATCTAATAACGTTCATTATCTAGACTTACAAGAGGAAGGCGTAGATGCTACTCTTAGGCATCTTAAATTATCACATATATTAGAAACTGATACATGTATTTCGTTTGATGTAAATGAAGGCCAACAATTTAAAACATATTCTCCATATTTAAAGTCTTCACAAGATACATCCTTTAACAAAAGGTGTGACTTTGTTGTGATTCGGAAACATGGTGGGGTATGGAGAGTTTATTTTGCAGATCTTAAATCTACTAGAGTTGAAGTTGGAAATATTGTCAAACAATTATCATCTTCAAAATTATTTTTCGATTATATATTACAGATCATTAAGTTAGAGTTTGGTAACAACGAACTCCTTGACTATTTACCAAGGTTTGTTTGTATTCATGATAACGCAACAATGCCAGCAGGAGTTTTTAAGCCGACCACATTCCCTAAGAATTCTAAGCCGCTAACAAAAAAATGTTCCATAACACAGAAACAATTAATAATAGTTCCTGTGGGCATAACTTCAACAGGCAAAGCTAAAGTTAGCTTTAATCAATTTTGTGCTATTTAACTTATGGATTAAATAGCATAAAAAGCGAACGGGTTTACTTGCAGTAACTGTTTATCAGCTTAACAAGAGATTTGTATTTTTAAGCCATATTTTAACTTTTAGTTAATACCTTAATCGCATTACTTATGCCATCTAAACTTAGCGGGTACATGCGGTTGTTCATTAGCTGCTTGATAAAATCAATTGATTGGTAGTAACGCCAGTGTTCAACCGGTTGTGGGTTGAGCCAGGCGACTTTATCAAAGTGATTAGTGATACGGGCAAGCCAAACACTGCCGGGCTCTTCGTTGTAGTGTTCCACTGAGCCGCCGGGGTAGGCAATTTCATACGGGCCCATAGTGGCGTCGCCAACAAAGATCACTTTATAGTCACTAGTGAATTTGTTGATCAGCGTCATAGTGTCGATGACGTTGGAATGGCGGCGCTGATTATCTTGCCATACGTGTTCGTATAAACAGTTATGGAAGTAGTAAAATTCTAAGTGTTTAAACTCGCTATGCGCGGCGCTAAATAATTCTTCACAGGTGTGAATATAGTCATCCATTGAGCCGCCAATATCAAACAGCATCAATACTTTTACCGCGTTGTGGCGCTCTGGTGCCATTTTTACATCCAGCATGCCGCCTTGTTTGGCGGTAGCACGAATGGTCTCGTTTAAATCGAGGGTGTCACTGGCGCCAGTGCGAGCAAACTTGCGCAGTTTTTTAAGGGCGAGCTTAATAGTGCGTGAGCCAATTTCACGATCGGAATCTAGGTTACGGTATTCGCGTTTATCCCATACTTTTACTGCTTGGCGATTGCGGTTGCCGTCTTGACCAATGCGCACGCCCTCAGGGTTATAGCCATACGCGCCAAATGGCGATGTACCACCCGTGCCCACCCATTTATTGCCACCAGCGTGGCGTTTTTGTTGTTCTTCTAGGCGCTCTTTGAGGGTTTTCATTAGCTCATCAAGGCCGCCCATGGCTTTAAGCTGGGCTTTTTCTTCATCGGTTAGGTGTTTTTCAAACTCTTTGCGCAGCCAATCTTCAGGTAAGTTGTGCTGCTGTTTTAAGCTCTCGAGTAAGTCCAGATCGGCAATGCCGCTAAAGTAATCAGCAAACGCTTTATCAAACCTGTCAAAGTGGGTTTCGTCTTTAACCATTATGGTACGGGCTAAATAATAAAATCCGTCAACATCGGCAAATACCGCGCCTTTTTTTAGCGCGTTGATCAAATCAAGCAGCTCGCGCAAACTAACAGGTAAACGGTATTCACGCAGTTTGAAGAAAAACGCAACCAACATCTTAACGGCGACTCATAAAGGCAAGTTTTTCAATTAAGCTGATATCTTGTTCATTTTTAAGTAGTGCGCCAAACATTGGCATTAAACCGCCTTTTTGAGTTTTGTCATGCAGAGTTTTTGCATCGATGTCTTCAGCCATAAGCAGTTTTAACCAATCAAGTAACTCGCTGGTGGAAGGCTTTTTCTTAATGCCGTTGACTTCACGTAGATTAAAAAATACTTCTAGCGCTTGGCGAACTAAATCTTGTTTTACGTGTGGGTGGTGAACATCGATAATTTGCTGCATTTCGTCACTAGATGGAAAATCAATGTAATGGAAAAAACAACGGCGTAAAAAGGCATCGGGCAGTTCTTTTTCGTTGTTTGAGGTGATGATCACAATAGGGCGTTGTTTTGCGATTACACGCTCACCGGTTTCATAAACATGAAATTCCATTTTATCGAGTTCTAATAGTAAGTCGTTCGGGAATTCGATGTCGGCTTTGTCTATTTCATCAATTAATAATACCGGGCGTTTGTTATGTTCTTCACCATAAGTAAATGCCTGCCACAACTTGCCTTTAATAATATAGTTGCCAATGTCGTTTACCCGGGCATCACCTAATTGGCTGTCGCGAAGGCGTGATACTGCATCGTATTCATATAAGCCTTGCTGGGCTTTAGTGGTCGATTTGATATGCCATTGGATAAGTGTGGTGTCTAAGCTTTTAGCCAACTCCTCAGCCAGCATGGTTTTACCAGTGCCGGGCTCGCCTTTGATCAAAAGTGGCTTTTCCAGCAAAATAGCCGCATTAACCGCTTGTTGTAACGCTGAACTTGCGATGTAGTTATCAGTAGAATTAAATTGCACGTAAATACCTATCTGGTCTGAGCAGTAAACAATATGCCTATCATGCCATAGTTAATCGGCTTCACCAAGGTAGCTAAAGCGTGGAATAATTTGGCCGTCTTTCTCGACGGTTTCGCTAAACATACTCAGTGGTCGTGCCCACATGCCAAACTCACCATACAAGGCTTGGTAGATAACTAATTGTTCGTCTGTTTCACTGTGAGTGGCGACGTATAGAACTTTGTACTTTGGGCCTTTGTAGTGTTGGTATATGCCTGATTTGAGGGTATGTGGTTTTATTGCTGTAGTCATGTTTTGATCTCTTGTATAATTTGTCTTTGCACTTTTAATGCTAACTAATTTGCCAATACTATGAACTATATTTCGTTAGATGATTACAAAAAAGCGTGGGTTTTTCGTCATCAAGATGCGCCAGTAACAGAACAAGACCTTGCCTTAATTAAACCTATGAGCCATGAGCGTGCCGCTGTTTTATGGAGCACCATGGTGAGCCGCGAGCATGACCACCCTGATTTTTTTGAAAAAACAGATTGGTGTGGTAACGAAGACAATTTCTCGCAAACTATTCACTGGGAAGCTGCATGGGAAGCCGGCGCTGAGCAACTGCCAGCTGAGATACTTGCGCACTTAGGTTGGCAAGCTAATACCACCGTGTATTTTTGTATCGCCCGCGATAATATTATCGAAACCAGCTTTGATGTGTTTAAACGCAATTGGCAAAATTTTATGTTTTTAGCTGATGGTAGTCTGTTATTAGGTAAGAAACGTGATGAAGTAGTGCAGTTTTTAGAAACTGGCGATGCTAAATTAGGTATAAAGTCACAAGTTAAGTAACCTGAGCTTTGCTTTTGTAAATAGCAGAGCTTAAAAAGCAGTCAATACTGTGCTATAAAACAAGCAACTAGATGTTTTAGAGTATGATCGTTGGCTGCAAGCGACCCCTTTCAACAAGTCGATATTTGGCAATCAGATACACAACGTGTGCTATATGCACAGTTGTGCAATGCTTTTTATGCGCGGGAAATAGGTCAATTAGTTGTTGAAGTGAATGAGCAGCGTTTACGCAAGCGATTAAAAAGTCTTCCTTATTATATAGAACGCGCAGCAACGGCCGTGGTAAATGGTCAAGTTCCTTTTCAGTTAGATCCGCACAATGGCTGTTGGCTTGATAAGCAAAAAGCTCAGCCTCCCAACGCAAAAAATAATGATGATTTTTATCAAACACATAAAAATGTAGGTTTAATTGTTCCGCTTTTACTCAATAGCGCAAATCAAACCCGTGTTGCAATAGACAGCATCGACCAAGTAAGCGACAATAAACTTCATTGTAATGAGCATGGTTGGTTTGACTGCCAAGGTCAGCCGCTTGAAGGGCAGTCGGTGGTGTTATTAAAGCCCACAAAGGCAACAATGGCCGCTGCTTGTTGTGGCCATCAGTGGTCTTTTGATAAACGCACAACACCGCGTATTTTATCACTGAGAGAAATGCTGCTAGCAGGCAATATCAATTGGCGTAATTTAAAACGTCCCCATGTTCGAGTTAAAAAAATATAATACCAGTAGCCTTAATCGCATTATAAATTTGTACTGGTAGAGTAAAATCAAGGAGTGTTTAATGCGACTGTTTCAATTCACGCTGCTGTGCTTAGCGTTATTTGTACAATATCGATTATGGTTTGGCCACAACGGTGTACAAGATTATAGTCGTTTAAAAGCTGCTGTTACTTCACATCACGATACTAATGCTCAATTGATCAAACGTAATAAAGTGCTTAAAGCCGATATTGAAGATTTAAAGCTTGGTCAAGAAGGTGTGGAAGAGCGCGCTCGAAATGAATTAGGGATGATCAAACCCGGCGAAACATTTATTCGTGTTTTACCTGGGCAGCAACAAAATGACAACTAATTATACCCTTGCAGCCATAGTCCCAGCCGCTGGCGTGGGAAGCCGTATGCAACATAGCGCACCGAAGCAATACATTCGCTTGGCTGGTAAAACAATTCTTGAACATACACTTGCTAAACTAGCGCAACTCAAACAATTAACGACTATTGTGGTGGCCGTCAGCGATGATGATCCTTATTTTGCTACACTGGAGTTTATTGATCAGCGCATTGTCCGTGCAAGTGGCGGCAAAGAGCGAGCCGACTCGGTACTTAATGGCTTATTAGCGCTTGCAGATAACCCGCCTGATTGGGTGTTAGTGCATGATGCGGCAAGGCCGCTGGTTACCTTGGCTGATATTGAGCGCTTACTTAGTGAGTGTATTAACGCTGACGAGGGCGGTATATTAGCAAGCAAAGTGAAAGATACCATTAAGCGCGGTGCAACTCATAGCCAACAAACAGTACCACGGGATGACTTATGGCAGGCGTTGACCCCGCAATTATTTAAGTACCACGATTTAATGCAGGCATTGCAAACTGCGCTTGCTCAGCAGGTTACGATCACTGACGAAGCATCGGCAATAGAATGGGCGAATAAGCCTGTAAAGCTGGTGGCTGGGCGAAGCGATAATATTAAAATAACCACTCCAGAAGATTTAGATTTAGCCAACTTTTTACTCCAAAAACAACACAGTGAGAATGCATCATGATTCGAATCGGCCATGGCTTCGATGTCCATAAATTTGGTGGCGAAGGCCCGTTAACTATTTGTGGTGAAAAGATTGCTTACCCACAAGGCTTTTTAGCGCACTCTGATGGTGATGTTGCGATTCATGCACTATGCGATGCTATTTTAGGCTCATTAGCAATGGGCGATATTGGCAAGCACTTTCCTGATACCGCCAGTGAATATGAGAATATAGATAGCCGTATTTTATTACGCCATGTTGTTGATTTAGCTAAGCAGCAAGGCTATGTACTGGGTAATGCGGATGTAACGATAGTAGCGCAAGCGCCAAAAATGCTGCCGCATATTCAAGCCATGCGTAAAAATTTAGCCGCCGATTTAAACGCTGAACTGGGCCAGGTAAATGTCAAAGCAACAACCACTGAAAAGCTCGGTTTTGAAGGGCGAAAAGAAGGTATTTCAAGTCATGCAGTGGTTATCATGAGCAAGCAATCACTATGAGCGAGTTAAATTATTTATACGGTGCACCATTATCTAAAGCAGATTTTAAAACCACTGCTGAAGATTTTATGGTTGATGAGGATTTAGGCATAGAGTTTACAGGCAGTGGTGAACACGTCTGTTTACAGGTCGTTAAAAAAGGCGAAAATACCCAATACGTTGCTAAATTACTTGCCCAAAAAGCGGGGATTTCGCCACGTGATGTCAGCTTCGCTGGTATGAAAGATCGCCACGGAGTATGTAGTCAGTGGTTTAGTGTGCCAGTACCCATTAAAAAAGACATTGATTTTACTGAGCTAAACAGTGAATCACTGTTTATCATTGCTCAGCAACGGCATAATCGTAAGCTGCGGACTGGCTGCCACAAAGGTAATAAATTCAGCATTATTCTACGTAATGTAACTCAGCCGTTAGACATTCTTTGTCGTATCAACGCGGTACGCGCCGGGGTGCCTAACTATTTTGGCGAACAACGCTTTGGTCACGATGGTCATAATTTAGTGATGGCTAAAAAGATGTTTGCCGGTGAGCGCATTCGTGACAAAAAACTACGTGGTTTAATTATCTCTGCTGCACGTTCTTATGTGTTTAATCAAATAGTGAATTTGCGTGTTGCTGAGCACGGCTTAGCTAAAACCATGCACCGTGAAGTGTTTATGCTCAGTGGTAGCAATGCATTTTTTGAAGATGCCATTAGCGATGAAAATATCGCTCGTCTTGCCTCTGGCGATATTATGATGTCTGCGCCATTGGTCGGCACTAGCGAAAAAGGCCTCACCGAACAAGAAAAAATATGGCTAGAGCCGTATCAAGATTGGTGTGAAGGGCTTGGTAAGTTAGGGCTGAAAAATGAGCGCAGAATGTTGCGTTTGATCCCACAAGATTTAACCGTTGAAACGATTGATGAAACTACCATTAAATTGAGCTTTGGTTTACCCAAAGGCACCTTTGCCACGGCATTGTTACGTGAGCTGGTGGATTACACAGATGCAAGCCCACGAGTACATAAAGAACAGGACGCTGAAAATGAAAATTCTTCTAAGTAACGATGATGGTGTTAATGCAAAAGGTATTGCAGTGTTGTATCAGGCATTGACGCAAATTGCAGACGTAACGTTAGTTGCACCTGATCGCAATTGCAGTGGCGCAAGTAACTCACTGACGCTACTTAATCCACTGCGTGCTACCACGCTAGATAACGGGTTTATTTCGGTCAATGGCACACCAACTGATTGTGTGCATTTGGGCGTGAATGAATTACTTAATGAAAAGCCCGATCTAGTCGTTGCCGGTATAAACCACGGTGCAAATTTAGGTGACGATACTTTGTACTCAGGGACTGTTGCAGCAGCAACCGAAGGACGTCATTTAGGCTTGCCCGCAGTGGCGGTGTCTTTGTGCTCAAAAGAAGGCAATCATTTTGAAACGGCAGCAGCGGTGACTGTCAGCATAATTAAAGAGCTGGCGTCACATCCATTGCCAAAAGATCAAATCATCAACATTAATGTGCCAGATATTCCGTTATCTGAGCTAAAAGGCGTGCAAGTAACGCGTTTAGGTGCGCGTCATAAAGCAGAAACCATGACTAAACAACAAGATCCATGGGGACGAGACATTTATTGGTATGGGGTTTTAGGTGCCGAAAGTGATGCCGGAGAAGGTACAGACTTTTATGCTATCAATAATGGCTATGCATCGGTTACGCCACTAAGTGTTGATATGACAGCGAAAGATAGCTTGGCTGCAGTTGGTGAGTGGCTTAAAACGATGGAGATCAACGGTGCTGGCTAATTATACTCGAAGTGCCCGTGCGCTCGCTGACCTATTACAGCGTGAAGGTGTTGAAGATAAATTGGTACTCAGCGCTATTGCTGATATTCCACGTCATGTATTTGTTGATGATGTACTTAAGCATAAAGCGTATCAAAATACGGCGTTGCCAATAGGTCAAGGACAAACAATTTCACAGCCATATATTGTTGCCCGTATGACCGAGTTACTGCGTTTGGCTGGCGTGCGCGATAAAGTACTTGAGATAGGCACGGGTTCAGGCTATCAAACAGCGGTACTGGCGAAAACCTTTTCAAAAGTATTTTCGGTAGAGCGAATTAAAGCGTTACAATGGCAGGCTAAGCGCCGTTTACATAACCTAGACTTATACAACGTTTCCATGAAACATGGCGATGGTTGGCAAGGCTGGCAGTCACAAGCGCCGTTTGATGGCATCATTGTAACCGCCGCTGCATCGCAAGTCCCGCAGGCATTACTTGATCAACTCATTGATGGTGGGGTGATGATTGCGCCAATCGGTAATGAAGATCAACAACTGGTTATGGTTGTGCGCGAAGGCGAAAAATTTACTCAACATGTTATTGCGCCAGTTAGATTTGTACCTTTAGTCCCTGGCGACATTGAATAGGAAGTCACTTTGAAATTGTTTACTAAGTTATACGATATGGCATTAGTGTGGGCAAAACATCGCCACGCAGAGCGTTATTTAGCTGGGATGAGTTTTGCTGAATCGGTTATTTTTCCTATTCCACCCGATGTAATGCTCGCGCCGATGTCGCTTGCACAACCGAGCAAAGCATGGCGCTATGCTACTTTTGCTACAGTTGCTTCGGTGCTTGGCGGTATTTTAGGTTATTTGCTCGGATTTTGGTTATTTGAACCTGTAGTAGAGCCATTAATAGCGCAAATGGGTTGGCAAGAAAAGTTTAATACCGCTTTAAGCTGGTTTAAAGATTATGGCGTATGGGTGGTGTTTTTAGCCGGTTTTTCGCCAATACCCTATAAAGTATTTACTATTGGTGCTGGGCTTTTGCACATGGCGTTTTTACCTTTTTTATTAGCTTCTGCTGTCGGGCGTGGTGCGCGGTTCTTTTTAGTTTCAGCGCTAATGAAGTGGGGCGGAGTAAAAATGGAGCAAAAATTACGTCAATATGTTGAGGTACTTGGCTGGGGGGTAGTGATTTTAGTGGTGGTTGCATACTTTTTATTACGTTAAGCATCTAAATAACTACTTTTAGCACAAGGAGCAAAACACCATGAATAAACAGTACGTCTTCTATGTTACTTTATTTACAAGTGTTTTGCTCAGTGCCTGCTCATCTCGACATGCCCCCGCTCCGGTCAGTAGTTTAAATACCAGTGTTAAACCTTATACTAGTAAAGTTAATATTAATGGTGACCGCTACACGGTTAAAAAAGGTGATACGTTATACTCGATAGCCTTTAGCGCCCAGCAAGATTTCCGCACGTTGGCAAAAAATAATGGCATACCAGCCCCTTACATAATCCAACCGGGGCAAACAATTTCTTTTAAAAATGTACCTAAAAAAATAAAAAAGCATAAAAAATATACGAAACAGAGTAAAAAGTCTACAAGTGGCATACAAAAAAATAACAAAAAATTAAAGAAAGAGCTTGATCAGCCAAAACAACGAGAGTATGTTCAAAAACAAGCCAATAGGAAAATTAGTAAAAATAACAGTTTGTCCTCGACCCAAGTTAAGTGGTCGTGGCCAGCTAAAGGAACAGTAACTCAGCGTTTTTCAACCAAGGAAAGCGGGTATAAAGGGTTACAAATTACTAATAAAAAAGGTGTCGCTGTTTTTGCCGCAGCACAAGGGACTGTAGTTTATGCGGGTAACGCACTTAGAGGATACGGTAATTTAATTATTTTGAAACATAATGATGATTATCTTAGTGCCTATGCACATAACTCTAAGTTGCTAGTTAAAGAAAAACAGGATGTGAAAGCTGGGCAAAAAATAGCCGAGATTGGCAGTTCAGACTCTGAAGTGACGGCATTGCGTTTTGAAATCCGTTACCGAGGACAAGCTGTTAATCCTGAGAAGTATTTGCCTTAGCTATCGGTCGGGTATTGATCATAGTGATATAAGATCACTTGTTTGCTTGAGGGTACGCTCATGGGTAACACAGCAAAAATAGAAAAAACGAAAGATGCGATTGATGATAAATTTGATGATATAGCTGTCGCTGATACAGACTCTGAATTATTAGATGACGTCGATAAAGATGATGATAAAGAAGATGAAATATTTGCCAAAGAGGAAATCACTAAGAATTTAGATGCGACTCAGCTGTATTTAGGTGAAATTGGTTTTTCGCCATTATTAAGTGCTGAAGAAGAAGTCTTTTTTGCTCGCAAAGCATTAAAAGGCTGTAGCGCTTCTCGTAAACGAATGATTGAAAGTAATTTACGTTTAGTTGTTAAAATCGCCCGCCGTTATAATAATCGTGGCCTTGCGTTACTTGATTTAATTGAAGAAGGTAATCTTGGTTTGATCCGCGCCGTTGAAAAATTTGATCCTGAACGTGGTTTTAGATTTTCGACCTATGCGACTTGGTGGATCCGTCAAACAATTGAACGCGCCATCATGAATCAAACCCGCACAATTCGCTTACCAATCCATGTAGTGAAAGAACTTAACGTTTATTTACGCACCGCACGTGAACTAACGCAAAAGCTGGACCATGAGCCCACTGCCGAAGAAATTGCAGCGTGTTTAGACCGACCAGTTGAAGACGTAACTAAAATGCTGCGTTTAAACGAGAAAATCACCTCTGTAGATACACCTATTGGTGGTGAAAACGATAAAGCATTGTTAGATATTATTGCCGATGAAAAAGGCTTTGGCCCGGAAGGCGAAGTACAAAATAATGATATCAATAAGCACATTGTAGACTGGTTAGGTGAGCTTAATCCTAAGCAACGTGAAGTGCTTGCACGTCGTTTTGGTTTGTTAGGTTATGAGCCATCAACGCTTGAAGATGTGGGTCGTGAAATCGGTTTAACGCGTGAACGAGTAAGACAAATTCAAGTAGAAGCACTGCGCCGCTTAAAAGATATTTTGCAGCATGAAGGATTAAGTACTGATAGCTTGTTTGATCAGTTTTCATAATATTGATACAGCAATAGACGCAGCAACACAAACACACACAGAAAATAATTATTAAAAGCTGAGGAGCTAACTCTTCAGCTTTTTTTGTGCTTAAAGCATGCTACAGCAGCGATTTTAGCTTATATAGTAAATCTTGAGCTTGGCGTGGGCTTAAGTTATCTAGGTCAACCTCAGCGAGTTGTGCTTCTACCTGTGATGGTTCAGCTGCAAACAATGATGGCTGTACTGCATTGATATCAGCAGTGACTGGCTGATGATTCTCCAGCATTTTAAGCTTTTGTTTTGCCTGCTTTATAACTGCTTTTGGCACCCCAGCTAAGGCCGCTACTTGCAAGCCAAAACTTTTACTTGCGGCACCATCA
The DNA here is from genome assembly GCF_014163545.1 of Pseudoalteromonas sp. SR45-6. Lineage (NCBI taxonomy): Bacteria > Pseudomonadati > Pseudomonadota > Gammaproteobacteria > Alteromonadales > Pseudoalteromonadaceae > Pseudoalteromonas > Pseudoalteromonas sp. SR45-6. The sequence goes on along the minus strand of NZ_JACJDM010000010.1, from coordinate 60,358 downwards.
AGTACGGTATGCATAAAGGCGATTGTGTCGTTGTGCTCTATCGCATCTAAGTGAACATTCACCAGCCCCGCTTGTTGCTCGGCTAGTTCGGTAAGTTCAAAATAATGGGTTGCGAATAAAGTTTTAGCGGATATTTTTGATGCTAAATGATCCGCTGTTGCATAAGCTAATGATAGACCATCGTAGGTACTCGTCCCTCGGCCAATTTCATCCATTAATACCAGTGACTGCGCGGTAGCATTGTTTAAAATAGTGGCTGTTTCGGTCATTTCGACCATGAAGGTTGAGCGACCTGATGCTAAGTCATCACTGGCGCCAATACGTGTAAATATACGGTCGATATTACCAATCTTAGCGCTGTCTGCTGGTACAAAGCTACCAATGTGTGCCATTAACACAATCAGTGCAGTTTGGCGCATATAGGTTGATTTACCGCCCATATTTGGCCCCGTAATGATCAGCATTTTACGCTGAGCATTAAGCTCTACAGGATTGGCAATGAAAGGGTCTTTCATTACTTGTTCAACAACTGGGTGGCGACCTTGCTTAATACTAATGTCATCGTTATCGCACAGTAGCGGTTTTGCATAGTTCAATGCAATTGCACGCTCGGCAAGGTTATTTAGCACATCTAAATCTGCCAGTGCTGCCGCCATTATTTGTAGCTGTTCAATGTGCGGGGCAATAAATTCAAACAGTTGTTCGTAAAGTTGCTTTTCAAGCGCCAGAGCTTTTGATTGGCTACCTAACACTTTATCTTCATGCTCTTTAAGCTCTGGAATTATATAACGTTCGTTATTTTTAAGCGTTTGGCGACGAATATAATCAGCGGGCACTAAATGTGCGTTGGCACGACTTACTTCAATAAAAAAGCCATGCACACGGTTATAACCGATTTTAAGGGTGCTAATACCGGTGCGTTCACGCTCGCGCTGTTCGAGTTGTTCAAGAATGTCGGTAGCACCTTGGCTGAGTGAACGCCATTCATCGAGTTCACGGTTGTAACCCGGTGCAATTACGCCACCATCACGAATAAGTACCGGTGGGTTTTCAATCACTGCTTGCTCAAGTAATTGCTGTAAATCAGGTAATTCAGGAGATTGCGCGATGATCTGACTAATGCGAGGATCGCTGGCATCGGTTAATAGCTCGTGCAGTGGAGCTAGGGCTTGTAGTGCGCTACGCAGACGGGTTAAATCGCGCGGACGAGCGGTCCACAATGCTAAACGAGCAATAACACGCTCAATATCACCTATTTGTTTTAACGACTCATGTAGCTCACCACACAGCTGTACACCGATAATGGCACTAATCGCATTAAGGCGAGCGTTAAGCTCAGGTTTAGAACGTATTGGTGTATGAATACGACGCTTTAATAGCCGTGAGCCCATCGCTGTTGCTGTTTTATCAAGTACTTGTGCTAAGGTGTTTTCAAAGCCACCAGAGAGGTTAACGGTCAACTCTAAATTTTTACGGGTGGCAGCATCTAAGATTACTGCATGTTCGTTATGTTCTAATGTGATGGCGCGAATATGGGGTAGAGCAATACGTTGCGTGTCTTTCACATATTGCATAAGGCAACCGGCGGCAACTAATGCAGCAGTTGCTTTATTAACCCCAAAACCGACTAAATCTTTGGTGCCAAACTGCTCGCATAACAAATGTTGTGCAGTGTCTAAGTCAAACTCCCATTCAGGACGACGGCGAATACCTTTGATATGCTCAATCAAATGAAAGTTGGCAAAGTCTTCGCTATAGAGTAACTCTGCTGGTGCTAAGCGTTGTAAAGTTGAACTAAATGCTTCTTCAGTATTTACTTCAACAATATTAAAACGGCCTGAGTTAATATCTAAGTAAGCAATGCCATACACGCCTTTTTTACTTTGCCAAACGCTGGTCAGTAAATTATCTTGGCGCTCTTGTAATAGTGCTTCATCAGAAATGGTGCCAGGGGTAACAATGCGTACAACTTTGCGCTCAACAGGTCCTTTGCTGGTTGCAGGGTCGCCTATTTGCTCACAAATAGCGACGGATTCACCCATTTGTACCAAACGAGCTAAATAGTTCTCTACCGCATGATAAGGGACGCCTGCCATAGGAATAGGATCGCCGCCGGCTTTACCACGGTGAGTTTGTGAAATATCAAGCAGTTGTGCTGCACGTTTTGCATCATCAAAAAATAGCTCGTAAAAATCGCCCATGCGATAAAACAGTAAAATATCACGATGCTCAGATTTTATTTTTAGATACTGCTGCATCATCGGAGTTTGTTGACTTATATTGTGCGGTGCATAAAGATCGAACGACATGTATTTACCCAAAGGCTGAATATGGAATTACATCAAGAGATTAAAACACTTGCTGCGCAGTTAGGCGCTATTTTAACGGATAAACGCTTATGGATCACTAGTGCTGAATCATGTACTGGTGGTGGAGTGAGTTATGCGTTAACAGATACCCCTGGCAGCTCGGCTTATATTGACCGTGCATTTGTAACATACAGTAATCAAGCTAAGCAGGATTTACTAGGGGTTACAGAGCAAACCTTAACTTTATACGGCGCAGTGAGTGAGCAAACTGTTTTGCAAATGGCCGCGGGTGCGTGTAAGGCCGCAGGGGCAGATATTTCGGTTGCAGTATCGGGTATTGCTGGTCCAGGTGGTGGCAGTACGGAAAAACCAGTAGGTTTAGTATGGTTTTGTATTCAAATTGGCGAGAAACAGTATCCGAGCCAACAGATATTCGCAGGCGATAGAGCGCAAGTTAGGTTGCAAGCTATTGTTTACTCATTAAAAACCATTATAGAAAAGATAAATTAATAAAATTAGCTTGATACTGTGATTTCATACAGTATACTTGTCTGCATTAGCCGGATTTGGAGAGTAAAATGAACGATAACAAACAAAAAGCGTTGGACGCTGCTTTATCTCAAATTGAACGTCAATTTGGTAAAGGCTCAATAATGAAATTGGGTGACAATAAAGCGTTAGATATTGATGCTATATCAACAGGCTCTCTGGGCATTGATATCGCATTAGGCATAGGTGGTTTACCTATGGGGCGTATTGTTGAGATATATGGCCCTGAATCATCAGGTAAAACAACGCTAACATTACAAGTTATTGCTGAAGCACAAAAAGAAGGTAAAACCTGTGCTTTCGTTGATGCTGAGCATGCACTTGATCCAATTTATGCCCAAAAATTGGGTGTAAATATTGATGAGTTATTAGTTTCACAACCTGATACAGGTGAACAAGCACTTGAAATTTGTGACATGTTAGTACGCTCAAGCGCTGTTGATGTGGTTGTTGTCGATTCGGTTGCGGCATTAACACCGAAAGCTGAAATTGAAGGCGACATGGGTGATTCACACATGGGCCTACAAGCACGTTTAATGTCACAAGCATTACGTAAGCTAACTGGTAATATCAAACGTTCAAACACTTTATGTATTTTCATTAACCAAATCCGTATGAAAATTGGTGTTATGTTTGGTAACCCAGAAACCACTACTGGTGGTAACGCACTTAAATTCTACGCGTCAGTACGTTTAGATATTCGTCGTATCGGTTCTGTTAAAGAGGGCGACGAAGTGGTGGGTAACGAAACCCGCGTTAAAGTGGTGAAAAACAAAGTTGCTCCTCCGTTTAAGCAAGCTGAATTTATCATCATGTATGGTGAAGGCATCTCTAAGCATGGCGAGCTAATTGACTTAGGTGTTAAGCATAAGCTAGTTGAAAAAGCAGGTGCTTGGTATAGCTACAATGGTAGTAAAGTTGGTCAAGGTAAATCAAACTCAATTAAGTTCTTGAAAGAGAACCCTGAAATCTCTAATGAGATTGAAGGTAAGTTACGTGATATGTTGCTATTAAAAGCAACAATTAAGCCTGACGATGTTGAAGATACAGTGTTAGCAGATGATGCTGAGCTTTAAAAGTATTTAATAAGCGCGATTTGACCCGCACTTAACATTAAAAAAGCCGCTAAATAATATTTAGCGGCTTTTTTGTGTTTGTAACAGGCAATACCTTAAGCCAATTGGGTGTAGATAATTGAACTTTGATAAGGTATATCACAGGCATAAAAAAGCGGCCAAAGCCGCTTAAGGAAGTAATATAATTTTAGTTTTAGCTTAGAACGCGTATTTAACTGAGAACTGCAGGCGATCTAAATCACCATCAACACCACTTTCTGTTTCGCGTTCTGCATGCTTTAACTCAGCACCAAACGTTAAACGTTTAACTGGTGAGTATAAAATGTTAGCGCTATAGCTTTGGCTAGATTCAGTTGGGTCACCGGTAATCGTAAGCAAATCAGTGTTATTGTCTGCTGAGAAGAACGAGTAAAGGAATGTTGAGCGCCATTGGTTATTCCAATTGTGCTGGTAAGCAATAAACCCTGATGTAGAGTCAATTGCATCTAGCTCATCACCATTAAGTACTGCACCATGCGCAACATTTAAGCCAACGTAACGACCTAAGCCTTTACCTTGGGTAAGCATAAATTTAACGTTGTCTTGGCCAACTTTAAACATACCTGATGCACTAATACCAATTGATGTTTCATCAGCGTCAAGGCCGCCCACTTTATAAGTAAGTTGACGAGCAAGCGCTGCAACCACTAAGTTACCCCAATCAGCAGTATGTGTGTAACGTGCTGTGAAATCCGGTAATGATGCATCATCGGTTACAGCCATACCATTTGAAGTTGTAATTGTACTTTCAGGGTTTTCTAACGAGAAAGACCATGCGCCAGTTGTGTATTTAACTTGTGCTTGGCGAACAAATACCGTGCCTTCAGCTGGACCTACAAAATCAAGAGTTTCAGGCAGTGCACCAACATTTTGGAAGTTTGACCATGTTTGACCAAATAACCAGCCGTCGTAAGCAATAAATGCGTGGCGAATACGTGGCGCGTATGAGTTAGATACGCGTTCATTACCGCCAGCAGCAGACGCTAAAAAGTCTATTTCGATTTTACTACTTATGGTTTTGCCGTTGTCTAAGAGTGTTGATGTACCAAAATTAAAACGAGACTGACGTGCGTGCATATCAAATACAGCATCAGAGTTGTTGTCGGCACCGACTGTTAATGTACTTGGTACATAAAAGTCACGCCCTACATTTGTACCTGCAGGCGCACCAGCTGAATAATCACTCCACATTGCATCGAGTTTTATATAACCGCCATAAGTCACATCAGTGCCACCGATGGTTGCGGCTTGTGCTGTTGCTGAAAGCGCGCACAATACGGCTGTGGCAGTAAGTGTTTTTAATACTGTTGATTTTGTTGTCATAGTCAAAGTCCTATTCGGGGCTGCTTGTTGCATTATTATACTTGTGGTGTGATACCACTTTTGATTAAGTATGCTTTTTACTCAATTACCTATTGGTCTATTAGACTAAGGTGGCAAGCTTGCCATCTCAGTATAAACATATCATTAACATTTTGTATTGATAGCGTAAAATGATGAAATTTTAAAACAATTTGAGCGTACAGTGAAATAAATCAAAGATAATACAACTAAGGTCTAATACTTTCGCCCGCTATGCTGGGTGATCCTTAAGATAGGCCTTAGGCAAGTAATTAAAATGGAGACGACTATGTCACAAAGTATCTATCCAGTTCCTGCACATATCAAGAATGCAGCCTTAGTTGATAACGATAAATATAATACACTTTACAAGCAATCTATTGATGATCCAGAAGGTTTTTGGGCAGAGCACGGTAAACGTCTCGATTGGTCAACACCTTTTACTAAAGTAAAAAACACCTCGTTTGATAAAGGCCATATCAGTATTAAATGGTATGAAGATGGTGAGCTTAATGCTTCGTATAACTGTATTGACCGCCATCTGGCAACTAAAGCAGATAAAACGGCATTGATCTGGGAAGGCGACGATCCTTCGCAAAGTGAACATATTTCTTATCAACAGCTGCATGACGAAGTGGCAAAATTTGCCAACGGTTTGAAAAAACTCGGTGTTAAAAAAGGCGATCGTATTGCTATTTACATGCCTATGTCACCGCAAGCTGTTTATGCAATGCAAGCATGTGCGCGTTTAGGTGCAATTCACTCGGTAGTCTTTGGTGGTTTCTCACCATCAGCAATTGCTGATCGTATTAAAGATTCTGGTGCTAAAATTGTTATTACTTCTGATGAAGGGCGTCGTGCAGGCAATACAGTGCCGCTGAAAGCAAATGTTGATGAAGCCGTTGCACAACAGTCGGTCACTACCATCGAACACGTTGTTGTACATCAGTTAACGGGTGGCGAGGTACAATGGCATGAACATGATGTATGGTGGCATGATTTAGTTGCTGATCAAGCCCCAGACTGTGCACCAGAACCGATGAATGCAGAAGATCCACTCTTTATTCTTTACACTTCAGGTTCAACAGGTCAGCCTAAAGGGGTGGTTCATACGACTGGTGGTTATTTAGTATATGCATCGATGACTCACGAATATGTATTTGATCTAAAAGAAGATGATATCTTTTGGTGTAGCGCCGATGTGGGCTGGATCACAGGTCACAGTTACATTGCTTACGGCCCATTAGTTAATGGCTGTACGCAAGTCTTATTTGAAGGTGTACCCACTTACCCAACCGCAGGACGTATGGGTGAAGTAGTCGATAAGCATAACGTTACAATTTTATACACAGCGCCAACGGCAATTCGTGCACTGATGGCCAAAGGCGATGAACCAACAGCGACCTCAAACCGCGATAGCCTACGTATTTTGGGCTCGGTGGGGGAGCCAATCAACCCAGAAGCATGGACTTGGTATTACGAAAACATGGGTAAAGGTAACTGCCCAATTGTTGATACTTGGTGGCAAACTGAAACTGGTGGCATCATGATCACACCTTTACCAGGTGCAATTGATATGAAACCTGGTTCTGCAACCCGTCCATTCTTTGGTATTGCGCCAGCATTATTTGATGCTGAAGGTAATGCTCTGGAAGGCGCAGTTGATGGTAACTTAGTTATTCTTGATAGCTGGCCATCACAAGCTCGTACAGTTTACGGCGATCATGAACGTTTTGAACAAACTTACTTCTCAGCTTATCCGGGTGTGTACTTTACTGGAGACGGTTGTCGCCGTGATGAAGATGGTTACTACTGGATCACCGGCCGTGTTGATGATGTATTAAACGTATCAGGACATCGCTTAGGTACTGCCGAGATTGAAAGTGCACTGGTTGCTCACCCTGCGGTTGCCGAAGCTGCTGTAGTAGGTTACCCGCACGATATTAAAGGCCAAGGTATTTATGTTTACCTAACGCCAAACGAAGGTATAACGGTCAGTGACGAATTAACCAAAGAAGTTCGTAACTGGGTTCGTAAAGAGCTTAGCCCAATTGCATCGCCAGATATGATCCAATGGTCACCAGGCTTACCGAAAACGCGCTCTGGTAAGATCATGCGCCGTATTTTACGTAAGATCGCTGCAAATGAGCACGAGCAATTAGGTGATACCTCAACACTTGCAGACCCTGGTGTGGTTGATGAATTAATCGAGAACCGATTAAATCGTTAAATATGCGTTAAAAACTTGATTAGAAGTTGATTCTAAACGTAGTATATCGGCTGTCAGCTATTTGATAGATGGCAGCCGAATTCATTAGGAGTGAACCATGAGTCAGTTTTTAATAGCGGATGACCACCCGTTATTTCGCGAAGCACTAAAAGGGGCATTAACGGCAAAGTTTGATGGTTTAGAGGTTTTTGAATCTGAAAATTTTGAAACTACATTGCAAGTGCTTAGTGAACAAGAAGATTTAGATATCTTACTACTAGACCTACATATGCCCGGCAGTGGCGATTTATATGGCCTAATTCGCATTCGTGAAGATTATCCAAGCTTGCCAATTGCTGTTGTCTCTGGCAGTGAAGATATCAATATTGTTTCAAAAGTTATGAGCTACGGGGCGATGGGATTCATTCCTAAGTCATCATCATCAGATGATATTGCCGGAGCAATTAATCAAATACTCGATGGCGATGTATGGCTACCACCTGAGCTTAAAGACAAAGTAGCGAGCGTTACCAATGAAGATAAAGAAATCGCCGCTCAAGTAGCCTCCCTTACCCCACAGCAATATAAAGTGCTGCAGTACTTACACGAAGGTTTGTTGAATAAACAGATCGCTTATGAACTACATATTTCAGAAGCAACGATCAAAGCGCACATCACCGCGATATTCCGTAAGCTTGGAGTGTATAACCGCACGCAAGCGGTGTTGATAGCTGCAAAATTACAACTCGAACCTATCGAGCAAACACATTAAGTACAGTATAAAAGTAGTCAATAATAAAAAAAATAAAGAGGCGTTGAGCCTCTTCATTCTACTCTATTTCTAGAACCTAGCTAAATACGACGGTTCGATTACCATTAATAAATAGCTTATGTTCTGATGCTAATTGCAGTGCTTTACAAAACACTGTTTTCTCTACATCTTTGCCCATTTTAGCCATCATTTCAGCGGTGTTTGCATGGTTTACATGGGTGACGTCTTGTATAATAATCGGCCCTTCATCAAGCTCATTATTAACAAAATGCGCCGTCGCACCAATGATCTTCACACCCCGTTCAAATGCCTGATGATACGGTTTTGCACCGATAAAAGCAGGTAAAAATGAATGATGAATATTGATAATTTTACCGTCAAAACGGCCTACAAATTCAGGGCTTAAAATCCGCATATATTTGGCAAGGCCAATGATATCGGGATTGTAGCTGGCAATTAAGTCACCCACTTGCAGGTCGTGTTCAGCGCGTGATAACCCTTCATGGCTGACCACATGAAACGGCACATCAAAGCCCTTCGCCAATGGCGCTAAGTCAGGGTAATTAGCAATCACAGCCAATACTTCAATATTCAGTGCTTGCTCAAATTGCTTTAGCAATACGCCCCCTAAGCAGTGGGCTTCTTTAGTCGCTAGTAACACCACTTTAGTTTTCTCGTCAGTGTGCAGTGCTAATTGCGCGCCATCGGGTAACAAAGCTTGTAATTGATTTAAAAAATCTGGATGTGGTTGGCCCGTTAGTTCAGTGCGCATAAAAAAGCGCTGAGCATCTTTATCTACAAATTCATTATTGCGGGTAATATTTAAATTATGCTGATGACAAAGCCCGGTGATTTTCGCTATTAAGCCGACATCATCGGCACATTGCGTGGTTAGTATCGTGTTCATTTTTCCTCATTCTAATCCCGTGAACAGTGGCTCCATTATTTGTTAATTTGTCACAATAGCAAGGGCTTTATTGAGAAATTCAGTATTACCTAAATTGCTATAAGTGGAAAATAAAAAAATATTTTAATTTTGTGAGAAATTATTATACAGATTTCGTTATGGGTTATTTATTGTTCATTATCTTATTATCGTCAGGTAGACAAAATATAACAACGAAAGGGATAATTTTATGAATCTAATTAAATCAATGCTTGCGGCATCTATTTCGCTGGCTTTATTGTCTGGCTGTGAATCTGATTTTGTTGATCACCCTGATGAGCCTATAAATACCGCACCAGTTATTAGCGTAAGCGATACAGCAGTAGTTGAAAAACAAGCTATTTCAATCAGTGCCACAGTGCAAGATGAAGGCCCCGTTACTTATCTTTGGAGCCAAAATGCAGGGTTGTCAGTTGCATTAGAGAACACCAATACAGGGACTGTTAGCTTTATTGCGCCAAGTGTTAGCGAAGATAAAAAAATATCTTTAAATTTAACTGTTACAGACAGTGAAGGTTTAACGAGTGAAAAAAATGTTGTAGTTGATATTCAACAGCAGCTGGTTAAATTATCACTGGAAGGCATAGCAACAGATTCCCCCTTAATTGACGCGGCTATAAAAGCCAAAATAGGATCGCAAGAGTTCACGACAACGACAAATAGCGATGGTTATTATAGCTTAGAGTTAGCACTTGACGATGATGCTGATATGAGTCAATTGGTGACAATTGAAGCACAGGGTAAAGAGCAACAACAAGCCGCTTTGTTGCAGTCACGACTAATGAGCTTTGCAAGCTTAAAAACGAAAGCGGGCGATGACGCTGTACTTACTAATGACGAAGACTTTTCGGTAAATATTACTAATCTAACCACAGCAAAGTCGGCGCTTTTGGCGCGAGAAAATTTATTCGTAGACATTAAAAGCGAGCAAGACTTGAAACGCTTGTCGAATGAGATTAGTGCTGATGAGCTCGTTAAGGTTGCTACGACTATAAAAGTTATTTTGGACAAATCAACGAGCAATGAATTATTTGCTTTACCCGAGGGAGTAAATAATGTTTTAGAGCTGGCTTTAGATAATGAAAAAATGACTCAGTATATTAAAAAAGTGGAGCAAACGCCCGAGTTTAGCCAGGCCCAAGAAGAAATGCTAGCTGATGAGAAGGTTGTTCAGTCTACAAAGACTAATAACATTAAAACTTTTTACTATAATCGTGGCAATTTATCTATTAATCAAGTTATTGAATTAGATAACGACGGCACTGGTCGTTACCTTCTTCAAAATTATGATGGTCGCTTCGACTGGATATATCAAAACGATGTGTATACCTTAAATAATCCTGAAGGTTTTTATGCTTATCAGACTACTGCTGATATTGAAATTGGTGGTGAAACAAAGCGGGTTCGCCAAGAGGTTACTACTTATAAAGCAGAGCTAAAGTTAATTGCGGCAACTGAAAATGGTTTTTTAGTCAAAGAAACTGAGTATAAAAATGTAGAGTACCCAGATGGTGAGTTAGAAAATTATCAACTCACTAACGAGTCTATCCTTAAAGTATTCACTCAAAATGAGCAAGTTGATTTTACCTTCGCGCAAACTCAAAACCCTATTGCATTGCCTGCACCGCATATTTTCGTTGATCAAGTATCTCTTGGTGCGATTACGTTAATGTTAAATGACGATGGAACAGGTGCTGTTTCAGAGCTTGGAAATACGCCTATTACTTGGCGAATGATAGAAGATAATAACAAACAGTCATTACATATCACACTGAGTGATTACGATAATGAAACAATACTATTTAGGCAATTAACAAGTGATGGTGATATTGCAACGTTTGCTGCATTTAGTGAATTTGACGGAATTAAAAATGCGAGTGTAGGTACTGGCAGCATTATCGACGAATCAGAGACATTCAATATTGCAACAATCCCTGGAATATATAGCTACAACTTTGATGGTAAGAGTTTAGATGAGTTTTGGTTTGAGCTTTGGCCTGATGGCAAAGCTATTTCGATGAGTGTGTACGACAGCAATGAGGATGGGCAATTATCAGTTGCTGAAAGTCGAATTTATGCTGGTAACTGGCATCTTGATGATGACATTCTTACAATAACGCGAAACCTAAATGGACGAGATGATTGTTACTACGTTGAGCAAGATCCTAATTGCTGGTTGTGGAATACTCGGCAATGGAAGCTAATTGAACAGATCGAAGATACTATTTATGTAAATAACATGCATCAATTTACCTATAGCCAAGGTGAGGAACCAAGAGAGAAAACGTTCGATAATCGCAAGTTTAATCGAGCAACTGAGCGGCCTATTTCGTCTCCACTACCTGATGAAATTTTACAACAGATAGGCTATCAGCCCCCTGTTTCTTTGACTGGCCTAATTAGCCCTAATAACTACTTGGGTAAGCGTTTGTATTTTACAGATCATGATTATAAAGTGGAAGGCGAGCTTGGTTATTTTCAATTTGATGACAATAACTCATTTCAATATTATCAAGATAACAACCTATCAACAGGGACTTACCAGATATTTTCTGATAATCAATTAATATTACGCGATGGTTCATCATTAATGTATGGGGCTAATTATAGTTTATTAATTGGCTCGAGTAATGTGGTAATTGCTACTTTTGAAGAGCATATTTGGCCGCATTTTACTAGCGAAAACGATGCCAAAGAATACATGAGTATTGTTGCCGACAATAAACCAGTAAGTAACGTCGAACATTTAATCGGGCGCGATATATATATGGTCGACCGAGATCGAGATGATCAGTGGGTGGTTAGTTATTTGAAGTTTGATGAAGATAAAATCACAATTTATAGTGATGAAAGTTTCACAACCATTAATACAGAGCTTGATTACAGTGTTGATGACACAGGCATGATTAGCTTCCCGGATGATCAAAATACAATGTACTTATCGTTAGTGACTGATGAGTTTAATATTATTATTACTAATGATGTAGGAAATAGCAGTAAAGATTTTAACTATTTCTTATTTGATCAGCAAAAAGCAAAAGATTTTGTTAACAACACAAATGCATTAAGAGAAAGCGCACAGCGTTAACTCCACTTACAATCTTTTAGTTTTAACAAAAATAAAGCGCGATAATTTTTATCGCGCTTTTATTCGTTTTAGTGGCCTGCAAAATTACCGTCGCAGAGATTTTATATCACGTAAAATGTGTAAATGTTAGGTTATAAGGCCGACGCGGGGTAAACCCTTAAAAGAACGGGGGTAAACCCGCTGTTATGGTGTTGTATGGAGGTGATTGTGGCTCGTTTAATTTTTTGTTGTTTGATGGTTGGTGTTTTACCAGGGTGCGCGATGAGTGACCCATCTGCAGAGATTGATGAAAATCAGTATGTATATCCTTATAAATGTACACATAAAGGAGAGGTTGAATATCATTCAATCACGGCACGTGAGCCTTTAAGTAAAGCGTTTTTAGCTAAAATGCAAAATGCATTGCACGAGGGCTTTGAGCTAGACCCTAATAGTTGCGTGCCTGTAGAGGCAATACCAGACGCTAAGAATAAGTAATTCGTCTCAACGATTTAGTAACGCCATTAAGACAGATAAAAATATTTTAAATTTATGAGAAAAATTTAACTTCTATTCGTGTCTGTCATTGTTGTGATTTCTTCGTAAAATTTATTTAGCTATAAATAATAACTATCTAAGGAATTACATGAAGTTACAGTTTGAATCACCTAAAGTTAAAACATCAATTTTATTCACGTTCAGTCTTCTTCTATCTGCTTGTGGAGGTGGTAGCGATGACTCACAAACTACAAAATCTGATGCAGATAAACAGCCAGATAAAGTAGAAGCGTCGCGCTTAGTGTGGGAAAAATTATTACCAACAACAAGCTTTGCTTATTACTCGTCACCGGCACTTAGTGCTGATGAGCAAACAATTTATATAGGCACAGCTAAGAATGTACGCAATGACCCCGCAGGCAGTGATTTGATGGTAGCTTATAACCGCAATGGCAGTGAAAAGTGGCGTTACACTTTGCCTAATGGTGAAGAAGTGCGTTCAAGCCCTGTTGTACATAATGAAAATATTTATTTCACTGTTGATAAGCGAGTAGGTGAGTTTGAAAAAGCATATCGCGATTTAGTAGCTCTAAATAGTAGCGGCGAGCAAATGTGGCGTCAACGCGTATCTGATTATGGCTTTCAAACAGGTTCTGGTTTAACCAAGGTTGCGGCTTTTGAAGGCCAAGTTATATATACCGGTTTAGATATCCGCGCTTTTAATGCGCAAACGGGTGAGAGCTTGTTTGAGCGTTTATGTAACTGTGCAGAGCGACAAGACCGATTTGTAAATGGAGCGGTAAATCACAATGGAGAATTGGTATTTTATGATGAAGGGCGTGTACTTAAGCTTGATTTAAATAGTTATGAGTTAGTTGGCGAATTCAAAGATATAGACACCTTTGAAGGTGACTTGGTTTACTCTACTCCAGCTATTGATTCTAACAATAATATTTACTTTGGGTCTGAAGCCGGAGTTTTATACAGCTTTGATGATAATTTGGATCTTCGTTGGCAGTTTGAGTTAACAAACCCGCAGGTGTTCGAGGCGCCATACATTCGCTCATCGGTAGCGATAGATGAGTCGCGTAGTACGATTTATTTTGGTACAAAAAATAATGATGATAGTGAGTTTTACGCACTCGATATCAATGATAAAAGTATAAAATGGCAAGTGGCAATTACCGGTGATGTTTATGTGTCTCCTACCATTGGCGATAATGGTAATGTGTACTTTTCTTCAGAAAGTAATTTACTTTATACATATAAACCAGATGGCACGCTTGCATGGCAATATGATTTAAAAGCAAATGTAACTTGGTCTTCTCCAGCTATCGATAGTCAGGGGGTTTTATACATAGGTACTTTATCTGAAAGTAATGTATCGGCCGCAAGTGCAACAGGTAAGCTTGTGGCTATTCAAACCGACAGCACAGGTTTAATGCCTAATACTTGGTCTAAAATTCACCGGGATAATCAAAATAGTGGCGTGGTTAAGTAAAGTTAAAGTAAAGCAGTCGCACTAGTGTGCGATTGCTTTAACTAAAATTACAACGGGTTTACCACTGAGAACCGTTTATCAGAAACACTCCAGTAACCCAGATCAGAGACGATTAAAATTTTATAATTGTTACCTCGGCCATTAAAGAGTGCAGGGTCTAAGTTAAACTCTCCTGTATTTGGCAGTTCTTCAGCGAACTGGTACCAGCGCCTATTATTCACGATATTTAAATCCACTTGTTGCTTATCGCCAATTCCGCGAGAGTCATCATGCAGAACATACATAGCAACGGTTTGTCCGTAGAGTTTATTGGCGTTCCAGGTTATCGTTTTTTGCTGACCTACAGGGTAAATATCAAGGGCTTTAGGTGTGATAATAGTTGTAACCAATTTGTCTTTTAGTAAAAAGTGCTCTAAACCGTTATCAACAGTTTTACCTGAAGCAATACTAAAGAAACCATCAGATAGGCTCCAATAGCCTAAATCGCTGATGAGCATAAGTTTAAAGCGATTTGTGCCATTGGCCATAAAATGATAAGGGTCAATTTGGGCTGTTCCCGTGTTTTTTAAATTAGTTGCCGCTGGGTGCCAATCAATTTTCTTCAAATTATTAAAATCATCAAAGCTGTTAACTTTATAGTTGACGGTATGATTGACTAATACACTTATCGTATTGCCAATTAATCGTTTGCTATCCCATTCAATCGTAAATTCAGAGCCTATTTTTAGTTGGCTTGCATGTTTAGGGGCCGTGATCGAGCTAACTCGCTTTGTTTCACTTATCGCGTTGATATCTCTGGCAGGGCTAAATTGGTTCTTTGTGGAGTGTGATATATGGTTTTGCTTTTCGAGTTGTGCTAACCACTGTGTGTGTGGATTATTGTTTAGCTTATTAATAGTCGCTATTAATTCAAATGCCAAGGGAGAGTTTGATTTAGCATAAACAATGAGCTGCTGCATTTGCTGTGAAGTTAAAGTATTAAACATATTTGTTTTTATCACAAGCTCTAACCATTGAACTTGCTGTTGCTTGCTTAGTTGTGTTAGGTCAATATCAAATAATGCTGTTTTATTCAGTGTATTTTGTTCATATTGCGCCGTGTATTTTGCTAAGGTGATATCGTAATATTGGCTTGATTGTTGTGTACCATTGGCAAGCCATAGCTCTGCATTCTTTAAGGTTTGTGAGTACTTACGCAAACTTAAACCTAGCATGGTACTTTCATAACGCCCCTTCATGCATTTTTGATCACTTGTCGAACAATGTAGTAGCTGTTTATTTAAAAAGTTATTTGCTTGCAAATAATCACGTTCTTTTAGGTAATATTGATATTGCTCATATAGTACAGTACTAAGTTCATGTTCAAAGTTTGGGAGTAGCTGTTGATAGATAAACATGGCTTTATTCAGGGCTTGTTCTTGCGCAAGTTGTGCACCTGCTTGAGCATATAAATTTGCCGCAAAATGGTTTAATTTTGCGAGCTCACAATGTAGTGGGTGGTAGTTATTCGCAGCATTTTTTAATGTTGAGTCTAGTAACTTAATTGCTTGGTCTATTTGATTATCTTCTATCAGTAGGCTGCTTTTCATTAACGATTGCCATGCTTTTTGCGAGGCAGACGTTGCTGTCGTATTTTCATTCTCGAGAATTAATTGACGGCTGAGTATAGGGTGATTATCACGATGAGTAAAAATATGTATTAATAATTCCAGTTTTAGTTCGGATGCATCGCTATTTTGAAAAGCTATTTTGATCTGCTTTATGTCACCAGCTAAATAGCTATCTTTAGTAAGCCAACCAAGCAATTTAATGTTGCTGTTTTGAGGGTTTTGCTGCGATAGTTTTTGCCAAAGAATTCGTGCTTTTTGTTGTTGATTTAATTTAATTAAACTTTTAATTTTTAATATTTGCATGTCAATCGAACTATCGCACAACGCCAATATATCTAAAGCTGCTGTAAAATTTCCATGCAAGTATAAGCTTTGGGCAACGGTTAAGAGTACGCTTTGTTGGTTTTTTGGGCTTAATTGACTCTGCATTACTTGTTCAACACCAGCAAGTAACAAGGCCGATACCGACAGTTTTGCACCTTGCGGCGCTAGCGGTGTGCTGCTAATTAGTAAGTTTTGATAAAAGTTGAGCAGTTCATACTGTTGCTTTGCGGCTTGCTTTTGTTCATCTTGATAAAGAAATAAGCTAATACAGGCGACACCCAAAAAAGCGATAGTTGAGGTTATTAGAGCAGCAGTAAGAGGGGAGCGTCTTATAAACTTACCTAATATATATGTTTTTGAGTGTTTAAACCAAAGTAATGGACGATGCGCCAGATAAGCGGCGATATTTTGTTTTAATGTATCTGCTGATGCAAAGCGTTGCTGTGGTAGTGGCGCCAGTGATTTATTGATGATTTCTTGAAGCTCTGTACTAATAGGTTGTATAAGTAGTTTTTCTAAAATACGCCCAAGGCTATAGATATCAGCTTGGGTTGTTAAGCTTTCACCAGCCAGTTGCTCTGGGCTTGCAAACTCGTGACTAAGCGCTTTTATATATGCGTTATGTAATGGTATTTCATGATTCATGGAACTGGAACGCGCAACCCCAAAATCAACAAGTTTAGGTTCACCATTGTTATCTACTAGGATATTTGAAGGCTTTAAATCTGCATGGATCACCCTATTTTGGTGAGCATACTCAACGGCATCACATACTTTTTGAAATACCTCTAACCTTGCTTTTTGCGAAAGGTTTTTTGCGTAGTTAATTAATGTATCACCGGCTATATATTGAATGATGATGTAAGTGCCAATACTGCATTTACCGACATCTAATACGCTAGCTATATTGGGATGTGATAATTTGGCAAGATATTGCGCTTCTTGTAAAACATGTTTTTGTCCATGTAATTGTACAATGGATGGATAAAATAACTTAATCGCTACCTTTTGATTTAACTGGCCATCATTTCTAGTCGCCAAGTAAACTGCACCCATTCCCCCATAGCCAATTAATTGCTCTAACCTAAAGTGACTTATTTCGCCGCCTTGCAGTTGTAAAAGCTGATGATCATTAGTAAGTAAATTTAATTGGCCATGTAATAAGTCATTAAACAATGAGCTTTGATCATTACTTGTATGTGCATTTATTAATTGCTTCACTTCAATGATGAATTGTTCATCAGATAGTTGTAATTGCAGCAATCCTGAGGTTAAGTTGTTGGCATGGTGTGTAAGTAAGTGTTCAAAACACGAAAGCGCGTCTTTAAATTGATTCATTAATTATCTTAATTTGTTTGAATACGCACTTTTATAAACGCTTTAGCAGCATCTAATTCGCGATAAATAGTAGCAAGTGAGACCTTGAATTGTTTAGCTAGCACTTTAGTATCTAGGCCCAAAAAGTAATGTTGAGAGAATATTTGAGCTTTTTGCGGATGATTTTTTTCTAGATGATTTAGGGCGCTATCTAATGCTAAAAAATCCTCTTGGTGTTTTAGTTGATCGTTTTGTTGCTGGATTTTTTCTGCGTTAGGAGTGCGTTTGAGAGTTTGAAACTTGCGAATTTCATCGCGTAAAATATTACGGATAAATACACTTAAATAAGTATTAAATTGTGTTTGGTGATTAATGCTTTGTTGTGGCGGGATTAATTCAATAAGTGACTGATGTAGTAGCGATCCAGTATGCGGTAAGTGCTGCAATACATAGGTTGAATCGATTTCATTACGGTAACCTTCTAAATGTACATGACAAACTTGTTTCAGGTGGTAGTAAAGCCGAGCTTTAAGTTCATCAGCACTTTGCGGGCAACCATTTTGCCAGCCATTGATTAGATCTTCTAATGATGCCTGCATCGATCTTCCTTATTTCGATATTTCAATTAATAAGGTACATTTGCGGGACTTTAATTACAAGTGTTAACTTAATGTTCGTTAATCAATTCTCTCAGCTGTGAGGGAGTCGTCCCAGTCCAGCGTTTAAATGCGCGGCGAAAGTTAGTTAAGTCGCTAAAGTTAAGTTCGCCTGCTAGGGTTTCGTTACTTTGCGCTAAAGTGGCGATATTAAACACCGCGGTTTGGCGATTGATACAATCTTGCAAGGCGCTAAAACGAGTATGATGTTGTTTTAGTTTTCGCTTAAAAGTGGCGGGGCTCATAGCGAAATGCTGGGCAACTGTTTCGAGGTTTTGTTGTGGTTGAGCGCCAATATGATTGCGCACTAATTGCAGCCAAGATGCCGCAGGTAAAGGGTGCTGCTTTATGGTTGCTAATGATTGCTGCAGCAGGCTCGGACAGCTATCTATTAAGTGTTTGTTATAAAGTTCATCACTAATACTGACCATAAATAATTGTTGTGAAAACTTGCAGTTGGCTTGTAGGTTAGTTTGATATTGCTCTATGTGTGAGGGCTGCGCATAGGGAAACGAAAAACATAAATCACTGTTATTACCTATTCGCCATTTACATGTTGCAGCGATAAAACTGGCAAATAATTCGCAGCAAAATTGTTCTACGGCTGCATTTATTGCCCCGAAGCTGAGGTTGATAATGAAGTAATGTCGGCCTTGATGGTATTTATGTTCGGCATTAAATAAGTTAAAGCCATGTAAAGGAGTGCGTGTGAGTAGTTTTTGCAGTGTGCGTAAACTTTCTGCTTGAGAAAATGCGCTATATAACGGATTGTGATTAAGTAGTTTTCGCCCTAGTAAAAAACTGAGTTGGTGTTGATTATCAAATTGACGACAGTTTTCTTGTAATCGATAAAATTGCTCAACACTGATCGAAGCCGTTCCAGCTGCAAAATCTTGATAAAATAATCGAGTCCCTTTGAGTAACTTATCAGGGTGTACCCCTCGGTGCTTGGCTAAATCCACTAATTGCGCCGCCCATGACTGTAAACCTTGATAAGGAGAGTCGATATAACTGCTGTTGCTAAGGTTTGCACTCACGCAGTATGTCCATGTAAGTTTTTGTTCGTTAGTAATTTTTGATGCAATTGACTGAGTAAACCAGAGGTCGAATCACGGTGCGTTGCAGCTACTAAACTGGTGTGTACTTTTTGTTTGTAGCTCACAGCTTTGTCGCTGCTATTAAACGAAAACGCTTCTAAAGCACTGACTAACGATACGCTTAGCCGCTCTGCAACAGCGAGTTCGGTATTGGGTAACATGACAATAAAGCAATCACTGGCGTAACGGCAGACTAAATCTTGTTCACGTACATTCAAGGTGATCACTTGAGCAAACTCTTGTAACAGCTTATCGCCTTCTGCATCACCGAATTGACGATTAAACCGATCAAATTGAGCAATATCTAACATCAGTAATGAAAATCCATGCAGGCTATGATGGAGCAAATTTAGCTCGCGGTTGATCTGGCTTTTCATATAATCGGCGCTAGCTAGGCCGCTGATAGCATCACTGAGTTGATGCTCTCGATAAAAGCGCTCGCGATTACGTAATTGTTGATTAATGGTCATTTGCTCTTGGTGCCAATGATACAAAGCCATGGTCATTAAAATCATCCCAAATGGTGCGGGAATAGATTCAATGGTACTGAGCCATGCTTGTTCATCGCTGTAATATACAAATTCATCAATAAAATCGAGGGTCATCGATAAGTTCATAATCGCAAGGCCTGAGAATAATAAGTTAGTTACTCGTCCCTTTGGCCTACTTAATAGAATAAAAAAGATCCACAGCAGGGTCATGGCAGTAATACCGCCTTCGCCACCGACATCAAACCAGTCGATCTGGCTATGGCCTTTGTAGTGGCCGTAGCTAAGTGTCAGGGTTAATACGCTGGTTAACATCACCACTAAGATAAGCAGTAATGAGCGATGTAATTTTAAAAACGATAAATTCATTGTCAGCTCAATAGGTATATTTGATAGGCAGAATAAGCAAACAGCTTAAACACCACTAGGGTCAGATTAGCTCACAGTGATGACATATTTTTTACGTTGGCAACTTTTCAAACGGATTATTGTTGATTTTTGAATTAAAAAACCATAAAAACAGGGGGTCAAATCAGCTCATTTTGCCGTATTTAACTACTTAAAATGCCCTTACAATGGCTAATTATCAAGGACGTAACGGGTACTGACATATTTCTTTCATGATTGCCCCTTAGGGTGTTGCTGCGAGCCAAGCATGGCCAAGTAAACAATCAAAATCATTAGCAGCAACCAAGAGAACAATTATGAACCCTTTTATCAAATCGAGTATTGCATTAGCGTGTTGTGGTATTTTATATGCGACCCCAGCCTTAGCGGATGGTCGTGTGCAAGGTCGCATCACTGATGCCAGCCAAAGTGTGTATTTTGGCGGCGCGAAAGTATCGGTTAAAGAGTTAAACTTAAATACGGTAAGTAACCGCGATGGTTCTTTTTCATTTAATAAGTTGCCAGCGGGTGATTACACCCTAGTGGTTGATTACATTGGTGCACCATCGGTAGAACAAAAAATTACGGTGGTTGATTCACAAGTTTTTACACAACAAATTATTATTGGTGAGCAACAAGAAGCCATCGACAATATCATTGTTTATGGCCAAAGTGCTGGCCAAGCAGGCGCAATTAACCGTCAAAAAAACGCAACTAATTTAAAATCGGTAGTCAGTGCAGACTCGATTGGCCAGTTCCCTGATCAAAACGCAGCAGAAGCATTACAGCGTTTACCGGGTATTTTTATCGCTCGCGACCAAGGTGAAGGGCGATTTGTTGGTATTCGCGGTATTGATCCAAATTTAAACAACGTTACGGTTAATGGCTTAAATGTGCCGTCGCCTGAGGCCGGTGTTCGCTCTGTGGCGATGGATGTATTGCCAAGTGAACTAATTCAAAGTTTAGAAGTAAGTAAAACTGTTACCCCAGACATGGATGCCAGTGCTATTGGTGGCTCTATCGAAGTAAAAAGCTTAAGTGCCTTTGATAAAGCAGGTGAAAGCTATAGTTTTACTGCGCAGGGCTCATATAACGAATTAGAGTCAAAAACTAGCCCGAAGCTTTCAGGTAGTTACACTAATGTTTATGAGCTTGATGGTGGTCTTGATCTAGGTGTAGCAACAGCTATTTCGTGGTTTAAGCGTGATTTTGGTTCACGTAATATGGAGACCGACGGTGGTTGGAGTGAATTTGATGTTGAAGATGCAGCAACTGGCGACAAGGTCTCATTATTTGGCGCTGAAGAAATTGAGCAACGCCAGTATCAAATTACCCGTGAGCGTTTAGGTGCAGCACTTAATTTAGATTTACACAGCGGCGCCACTGATAAATATTATTTACGCACACTATATAGTGACTTTTCTGATGATGAGTATCGCCAACGTAATGAGTATAAGTTTAGCGATGGCAAACTATTAGATAGCAACGAGAGCGGTGCAAACTTTAGTGGTGCAGAAATGGACCGCGATACCAAAGACCGTTATGAAGAACAAAGTATTCTTTCACTGGTACTTGGTGGTGAAAATCAATTAGATAATTGGTTTGTTGAATATAATGTTGGTTATTCTAAATCAGAAGAAAAAGAGCCAAACCGCTTAGATGTGACCTTTGCTGGTAAAGATATTGATATGGGCTACATTGCGCGCGTTGATACTCCATTATTAAGCCAATCGACTAATGCCCACGATTTAAGCCTGTTTGAGATGGATAAAATTGAAGCGGCCAATAACCTTAGTGAAGACGAAGAGCTTAGCTTTAAACTCGACTTCAGCCGTGATTTTGTGTGGCAAAATAATAATGGTGAATTTAAGTTTGGTTTCAAACATCAAAATCGCGAAAAGCGTAATGATGTAAAGGTTGCTATTTATGATGGCGACTTTTTAGATGCTCTTGGTAGCGACTTTGTCGCGCCTGCACCTGACTTTGATTTGGGAAGTTTTGGACCGGGCCTTGATCGCGGCGCGATTCAAGCCTTTGTGAGAAAAAATAAAGAGGCGTTTGCTTTCAATAGTAATGAGTCACAAGTTGAATCTGATGGTCAAAGTTATGTAAGTAATGAAGATATTACCGCCGCTTATGCGATGGTTAGTATGGATATTGATAAGTTACATGTTGTCGCGGGCGTGCGTTATGAAGGTACTAAGTTTGAAACGCAAGGTAACCAAGTTGACTTAGTAGTCGATAAAGTAAGTGATACAGAAACGGTTACCACCACGCCTTGGCAAGTAAGTAAAGATTATGACTACTTTTTACCAAGCTTAAATTTACGCTATAACATCAGCGATAAACTAGTGACCCGTTTTGCTTATACCAATACTATCGCGCGGCCAACCTTTAGCGATTCGGCTGCTTACCAATTAATTGAAACTGAAACAGTTGAAGATGAAGGCGTAATGGTTACAGAGCGTAAAGCTGAAGTCGGTAATCCAGCTCTTGACCCTTATGAATCAATGAACTTAGACGCATCAATCGAATATTACCCAGGTTCCATTGGGGTGTTATCTGCTGGTGTTTTCTATAAAGACATCGACAACTTTATTATTCAACAAGAAGTACAAGATAACGGTGATTGGGATGGTTTTGACGAAGTAGTGCAAATGGTTAATGGCGGTAAAGCGTCATTAACGGGGATCGAGCTAAACTGGAACAAAACCTTTAAATCAGGATTTGTGCTTGGTGCAAACGGAACCTTTATTGATGCGGATGAAAAATTACCAAATCAAGCAGACACAGTGGCAAATATCATTGTGGGCTTTGAAAATCATGCTATTAGCACTCGTTTAAGCGCATCATATAAGAGTGAGAGTTTTCAGTTTGATGATGCTGATATGGCGGTTTATGAAGATAGCCACATGCAATTGGATTTCAGCAGTAAATATTACTTAAACGATAATATGAACGTGTATTTCAATGCCACCAACCTAACAGATGAGCCAATGTACTTGTATCACGGCGAAAAACGTTACAACTACCAGTACGAATCTTACGGTCGTACATTTGAGCTAGGTTTTACGTTTTCTTCTTTGTAAGGTGAACATATGAGCCTGCTTAACAGTAGGCTCATTGTTGAGGATATTATGATTAATAAAACTATTTTGTATATTGCACTAACCGCATGTTTAGCAACGGTGGGTTGCACAGCTCAAAGTAACAAACAAAGCAGTACTGACGTCGCAAGTACCAGTAAAAAAGCCTCCGACAAGATTGAATTTTTAGCTTTTGGTGATGGTGGTTATCATGTTGACTATCCAAAAACTAAACACATAACCAACCCTAAAAACAAGCAACAGTTTATAGCCGCAGAGCTTGCTGATTGGTTAGAAGATTATCGCCCTCGCGATGAATTTGACCATGCACCAATATATATTTATCCAGGCACTGAGATTGCTACAGAGCAAGGGGGCGCTCAGGCTGTGGGGATCGCAATGGCAAAATTGTGTGAAACAAAAGCGTGCCAATTTGCTATTCAGCTCGGTGATAACGTATACCCTGATGGTGCCGATGCTAATGATGGTAAAGACGACCAAAAACGTTTACACGACTTAGTGTATGCGCCGCTTGAGCCATTATTTAAAGCTGAGCCTAATTTAGTGGTGTATTCCGCATTAGGTAATCATGATTGGAAAAGCTCGCGCAAAGGCGTAGCGGTACAAACGCAATGGATGGCAGAGCAAGCGAACTTTCACCTAGACGAAAAAGGCTACTATAGCTACAAAATGGGTGAGCCGGGTAACGATGTAGAGTTTTTTGTACTCGATACCAATATGTTACTGGCAGGGCAAAGTTATTATGATGTGCCGCTAAACCCAGATGGCAGCGAAGCAGATGAGCAACAAGCAATACGTGATGGCCGCGCAGATCTTGAAGTACATGACCCCCATGAAGGGCCACAAAACGATGAAGACCTAGCTCAGCTTATATGGCTTAAACAAGGCATTGCAAACTCGACTGCTAAATGGAAACTGGTTTATGGGCATCATATTTTATGGTCAATTGGGGGCACTAAATATAGTGAAGGCCACGTACTGCGTAAATTACTAATGCCAACTCTATGCAAATATGCAGATGGTTATATTGCCGGCCACGAGCATGACTTAGAGTTACTAACCGATGATTGCTCAAAGTTTGATACCGGTAATAGCGTTGGCAAATTGCCGCTGATCATTTCTGGCGCTGCGTCTAAAATGCGTGGTAAACATACCCCGTTTGCACAGTTTCAAGAACGCCAATATCCTGAATATGATTTGCTTTGGTCAAAAAGCTTTGTATGGGGGTTTAGTCACATCAGTTTGGATAATCAAGCCAATAAGCTTGATGTGAGCTTTTATACCACGCCACGAGATTTAACGGGCAGTATTATTGATGAAGGTAGTTTTAGTTTTTCTAAACGCACTCGATAAACTTATATTTTGCATAAAAGCCAGTGTAACTACGCTGGTTTTTTGTTGTTTTAATGTGTTAAATTGTGCATTTTTTTGCATGTTTGTACATTTATTTACGGTTGCGTAAATATTTGTAAGTGGAGGTAATGCTTTGTAAATCATGGAATTATTGCTTTTGTTAATGGTCAAATTCAAACTATTAACAATAAGGAATTGATTACATGCGTGGCCCGTTATTTAAAACTGCACTAACAACCTCTTTACTTGCAACCCTAACTGCGTGCTCTGGCGATGACTCAAGCTCGAGTAAAAGTGGTTATATCCAATTATACAATGGCTCTTATAATAGCCCGTACACCCGTTTATTTATCGAAGATGCTGAACGCTCAGGCACTGATTTTGGTGGCGTTACCACTCGTCATAATTACAGTGCTAATAACTATGATGTGAGCTTTAAGTACCTTGATGCAAACGACAGTTATATAACGATCAGTGAAAAAGCAGTTTCGGTAAAAGACGACATGACCCAATTATGGGTGATGAATGGCGATTTTTCAGAGCCAACATTCAGTGAGTTAAGTTTACCAACCGGCAGTGATGAAGGGGCTATTAATTTAGGCTTCTTTAATATTGCCGGAGAAAATATTAGTTTTGATGTGTATTTAGCAAATGATGATGGCTTATTTGAAACCGCTGAGTTAATTGCATCACCACGGTATTTAAACGAACTGGCACTGCAAAGCTTTGATGAAGGATATTACACACTGTATTTAACTCAAAGCGGCAGTACTGATGTGCTATTTGAGTCTGCTTCGATTTACCTAAATGATGATGCCAGTTATGTTGCGATGATCAGATCAAGTTACGCCACTGAAGAACATGGTATTACGCTAGATCTCGTTACTTCAAGCAATACCGTAACCACGCTCAAACATCAAAATGCCCAAGGGCAATTGCGTTTTATCAATACTATTGATGATTACCCGCAAACTAGCTTTAGTGCAACGCGGGGGAGCGCAAGCAGCACTTCGCAAGTAACCGCTAATGACAGCTACTCAAACTACATTGAGCTTGCTCCAAACAGTTACAGTATTGCTATGTTAGATGAA
This sequence comes from Pseudoalteromonas sp. SR45-6, assembly GCF_014163545.1. NCBI lineage: Bacteria > Pseudomonadati > Pseudomonadota > Gammaproteobacteria > Alteromonadales > Pseudoalteromonadaceae > Pseudoalteromonas > Pseudoalteromonas sp. SR45-6. The sequence goes on along the minus strand of NZ_JACJDM010000010.1, from coordinate 34,621 downwards.
CAAGGAAATGCAATTGTTGATAACTTTTTACTAACCCTTGAGCGCGAGCAAAGTAATGTTGGTGTTTTTTATAAAGATAAAGATTACGGCCCGCGAATGATGACAGTAAAAGAAACCTTAACGCCAAGTAGCTACAGTCATAAGGTGACAGTCGTTAACTTAATTGATAGTTACGCGGGGCAAAATATTACTGACGTTGATGTGGTATTTACCCTCAATGGTGAAACCGTAGATGATGCTAAAAATATTATTGATGGCATCGATCAGTATGATCAAGAAGATCAGGTTGTCGATAATGAAATTTACACCACTTATGTGCTTTATGAAGATAATGGCCAGCAAATTGTACTCATGCAACAAGGCGATATGGACTTTAGCCAAGAAGGTAACTACATATTAATTCTTGAGCATGATGAAACAACCAGCACTGGCTATAAAATGACGCTAGAGCGAACGGTTACTGATTCGGTAGAGTAATCTTACTTTAATTTCAGCCTCGTAATAGCGAGGCTGAGATTTTTGGGTATATTTTCAATACACTTTACGTTATAAGGGAATATTAAAAGCAGTCAAGGATTGAAAAATGGACGATGTTTTAGGGCTCATAGTCATTTTATCGTTAGTTGTAGTCGCAGGCTCTATTGCCGGTTTTATTGCTTTAACGCAAATAAGTACGTTAAAGCAAGATATTGCGATGTTAAAAAAACAACTGCGTGGAGTCATGGTAGACAATACCGGGCAGCATCAAGTGTCGCTAGACATTGCTGCTAATATAACTGAGCCGCAAGTAGAGCATCCGGTTACGCTAGAACAATCATCCCAAGCTGAGGCAACTTTACATCAGCAACCATCGGTAAAAAAATACGTAAACACCGCACCGACTATAATAACAACTTCTCGCCCGAAACAAGCTTCTCCCTCAGTTATTGATATTTTCTTTAGTAAATTAAAAACACAGTTCCAAGAAAATTGGATGACCTGGATTGGCGGCGTCGCGCTGGCCTTTGGTGGTATATTTTTAGCAAAATACAGTCTTGATGCCGGCTTATTATCACCAAGCTTACGACTCACCTTAGGGGGCTTATTTGGTGTCGCATTAATTGCCGGTGCCGAGTATTTACATAGAAAAGGTATTGTCTTCGAAGGCTTTAATAATTACGTGCCTGCAGCACTTGCAGGTGGCGGGTTTATTAGCTGCTTTGCATTAACGTTATTAGCTTATTCAAGCTATGCCATGTTAAGCCCAACAGTGGCGTTTGTGATGCTGGCAGTAATTGCACTGGCTGCAAGCTCTATGGCGCTGCGTTTAGGGCCTTTATTGGCCGTGCTTGGCATAGTTGGCGCTTACAGCGTGCCGATTTGGGTTAATACTGGCAGTGGTAATTTAGCTGCTTTACTGATGTACATTGGCTTTATCACTTTTGCTGCGGTATTAGTGGCGCAAAAGGTAAAACGTAATTGGCTGTGGTATTTACTATGGGCTGGGCATATTGGCTGGTATTGGGTGGCACTGAGTGTAATCAATACGCAGCAATATTGGATTGTTGGTGGTTTTGCACTGCTCTCTATTATTGGTTTAATTGCCATAGCTCGATTAGGTTTAACTTTGCGTTTATTAGAATATCGCCCACATAGTTTACAGCGATTATTAAAATTACAGCCGGATCATCCGTTATTGTTAGCGATAGTAATTCCTTTATTGCTGGCGATAATGACAGAGGCGGTGAGCTTACAATGGCAAATAGTGATGGTGTGTTTAATCGTCATGCTGTTATTTTTAGTGCTGCAAAATAGTCGTTGGGATCTTTGGCAAGGTGTGGCGTTAGTGGTTGCGATGTTATTAGTCCTTAGCCAACAACGTTATAGTGTCGATAGCAATGATCATTTGTTTGTATTTAGGGAAATGTATGGCGTAGGGTTATTACTCGCGGTTGGGCTTTGTCTATACGGGCTTTATTTTGGCGCGCGTTACTATAAACGTTTAACGTTTCATTTAGTGGCTGCGTTTAGTGTGTTTACCTTGATTGCAACGCTCTATACCATAACACCCGAGCAAGGCTTAGGCGTTGCGTATCCGCTATGGACTGTATTGTTGCTAGTAACTAGTGGTGTATTAATTAAACGCGCACAAACAGCTCACACTCAATGGCAGCAGTTTAGTTATTGGGTTGGCGCTAATGCTAATATAACTCTTTGTTTAACTATGTTATTAGCCGATAGCGGGTTAACCCTCGCACTGGCTGCTCAAGTGTTGGTTATTAGCTATCTGGTGAAACGCCATGATGTGCCTATGCCGCATTGGCCTATTAAAGTGCTGGTGGCTGTGGTGCTGGCAAGGCTAACCTTTGCACCGTGGACGGCACATTATTTTGATCTAACCATATTTTCAATGCATTGGAGCGCAATTGTGTATCCATCAGCGGTTGGGTTATTTTGGTTTGCCGCAAAACAGTGGCAACAAACAGATATGAAAATTTGGCTCGAAGGGGCTGCATTACATTGCTTAGCATTATTTATCACCACCGAGACCAGCTATCAACTAGTCGGGCATTATCCACAGCTTACTTCTTTAAGCTTTTATGAGCAGGTATTACTCAGTTGTAATTGGTTAGCACTTGGCTGCGTTTATTTGCATCGGTCACACAGCGCAGGGAAACTGGGTAAACTTTATCGCATTGCAGGGCTTGCACTTGCGGGACTCGCTGGCTTGTTGTTGATAAGTACAGCATTATATGAAAATCCACTATTTATACGCCTTTACGTTGGTGAAATGCCATTATTTAATTGGCTGTTATTAACCTGGCTCGTACCAAGTATTCTTACACTGTGGTTGGCTAAATTAGTTAAACCACTTAATGCTAAGTTTAGTAAAATAGTACTGGGTGCATCAGGCTTATTAGCAGTGTTAGCTATCAACACATTGATCCGCCAATATTGGCAAGGCGGGTTCATTTATCTTGATAAAGCGACCAGTGACGCCGAGCTATACAGCTATTCGATCATTTGGTTATTACTTGGCGCGTTGGTGGTCATTACCGGGCATTTAAAACAACAGTTGCTACTACAAAAAGTCGGCTTAGGCATTCTCGGCGCGGTTATCGTGAAGGTATTCTTAATTGATATGGCAAGCCTGACCGGCTTGCTCAAAGCTGTATCATTTATTGGTTTAGGCCTGTCGCTCGTTGGCCTAAGCTGGCTGTTTCAAAAGCTCAGGAGTAAAGCACCAGCGGGGTAATTTAACTCAAGCAGTACACCCAATAAGGTTGTTGGGTGTACTTAGTTATGTTGTTTAACGCCAATCTGTTCTAATCTTTTGCCTAGCGCCTTTCCCTTCACGTACTATGGTTTAGCAGTGCTTTTAATTTCCCTGGCTTGATTGGTTTAGACAAATAATGAATATCAGCGGCTTTAGTCGCTTGTTTTAGCTCTACGTCGCGTACTGCGGTGATTAAAATTGCCGGCACATTGGTTTGCCAAATTTCCCGCAGGGCTTTAATTAATGTAATACCATCGTGTTCATGGCCTAACTGATAATCCATTAATATCACATCCGGTGCGCTGTGTTCATTTGCGTATGCGAGTACGCCTTCAACTTGATCAAACAACTGATAATTAGCTTGCCACTTTTGTAATAAACTGGCCATGGCGTTTAGGTTTTCAGGGTCGTCATCAACGGCAACGATATTCATTGCAGAGCGCTCTTCAAACAAGCTATTGGTAACGTGTTTTTGCTGAACAAATTGGCTTTCGCCATAAGGGACTTCAATACTAAAGCAGCTACCTCTTTGCGGGGTTGAGCGCACATCTAAGCGAATCGACAGTAAATCTACCATACGCTTTACTACGCTAAGGCCAAGGCCAACGCCTTTATTGTCAGAGGCCTCTACGCGGTAGAAGTCGTTAAATATTTTTGCTTGCTCTACCTCGCTAATGCCAGGGCCGGTGTCCCACACTTCAATGCGCAGGTGATGTTTGCGTTTACGACAGGCTACTAATACTTTGCCCGTATTGGTGTATTTAACTGCATTTGATACTAAGTTCTGCACAATTCGCCGTAGATAGGTGATATCACTGTGGACAATATGCTGTCCGCTGCGCACTGTGAGCTTGAGGCCTTTTTCGCTTGTTAAAATGGCGTATTCATTGCGCAGTGGTGCGAGGATATCATCAATACTAAAATGGCGAGGGGTGGGGGTCATCGCACCTTGTTCAAGTTTGGCAATTTCTAATAGGGCTGACATTAAATGCACTGTTGAATCGAGGCTGGCACCGAGCTTTTCGAAGTTATTGATATTATTATCAGCGAGGGATTTTTCATCTATCGCAGCAAGGTATAAACGGGCGGCGTTGAGCGGTTGCAAAATATCGTGACTTGCTAAAGCTAAAAAGCGGGTTTTACTGTCATTGGCTTGCTCTGCTTCTCGTTTTGCTAAAGTGAGTGCTTGCTCTGTTTGTACACGGCTTTCTATTTGTGCTTCGAGATCTTTATTGATAGTTCGAATTTCTTGGGTACGCGCTTCAATACGATTTTCCAAATCCATATTCACTTCTTCAAGTGCATTTTGTGTGGCAATGTGAGTGGTAATATCTGAAAAGCTAGTAACAAAGCCGCCATCAGGCAGTGGGTTACCGATCATTTCGTACACTAGGCCGTTACGACGGTGACGGATAAAGTGATGCGAACTACCATTTTTTAAATGTTGCACGCGCTTTTCTACTTGGCGTTCTATTTCACCAGGGCCACATTCGCCGCGCTCCGCATTGTAACGAATAATTTGCTCAATCGGTTGACCTACTTCTAAAAATCCTTCGGGGTAATTAAACATCTCTGCGTAGCGCTTATTCCACGCAACAAGATTAAGCTCTTTATCAACAACTGAAATACCATGACTGAGATTCTCTAAAGAGGTGAACAACAGGTTTTGGTTAAACTGTAGTGCTTGCGTTGTTTCATCAAAAAAGTTAACCACTTCTTCAAATGCCATTCGCTTGCCCGATGCTACCGTGTGGATCAAAGCTTGCGCTGAAGAGGCGCCTAATACACCAGTCAAGGCGCGTTCGCAGTAAGCTATAAACTCAGGGGCGGGGTGAGTGTTATTGTCTCCGAGTTGGTGAGTTAGTGAAAAATGCGTCAATACTTGTTGGCTACGCTGGACTCCTAAAAAGGTTTGTAACAGTACTTTAAAATCGTATACCGTGGCTTTCACGTTTTTGTTTAAACGTCTTGCAAGTACTGCTTGCTCCTTGGGATTAACGAATGCTGCAGCTTGAATTTTATCAATTAACCGCTCATCAGCTCCCAGTGAAAAACTAATATAACAGCCAATATTGGCAAATAAAGCGATCAGTGTGCCGCGGGTAATAAGGGTTTGTTGTAGTTCGGTGTCAAGTGTATTACCTGCATCTAAAATAGGTAACATTAAAAATAATATCCAACAAATCAACCCCGCTAATAAACCAGCATAAACACCGTAGGCATGGCCTTTGCGCCAGTATAGGCCGCCCACAATGGCCGGTAATAATTGCGTTACCAAAGAAAATGCCACTAATCCCATGCTGGCAAGTGCTTTGCCGTGACCAAACCATTGCTGATAAAAATACGATAAGATCAAAATACCGGCGATGGTAAAACGTCTTACCAGTAATATTTGTGGCTTATAACTGCTGGTGATCAGGTTGCGTTTGAATTTACGTCGCAGCATCAGCGGTAATACCACATCATTTGAGATCATAGTACTTAGGGTCAAAGTGGCAACCACAATCATCGCAGTCGCCGCAGATATTCCGCCAATAAACACAAACGTGGTAAGCAATGCATTGTCATTCATTAATGGCAGTGCCAATACAAAACTATCAGGAGAGAAGCTATTGCCGATCTGTGGATGAATAGCTGCGGTGGCTATTGGTAAAATCATTGCTGCAGTCAGCAGTAAATACAGTGGAAATGCCCAACGAGCGGTAAATAGGTGACGTTTGTCTTGGTTATCAACCACAGTAACGTGAAATTGTCGTGGCAAACAGATGATTGCAGCAGCGGCCATCAGTGATTGGCCAATAAAGTTAAAGCTTAAAAAGTTAAAATTATTCCAATGTTGCCATAAAGATTCTTTTATTTGTCCTTCATTAGCACTGGGTAAATTATACAAGGTGTACACCGCCAAAGCCGCCACTGCTACTAGTGCCAGTAGTTTTATCATTGATTCAAATGCGACTGCGAGCATTAATCCTGAACGGTATTCGGTTACATCAACTTTACGGGTGCCAAAAAATATTGCGAACATAGCCATGATCAGGGTGGCAGAAAGCGCGACCATTGAACCCGATATTTTATTGTCACTTTGTAGTAGTAAGAAGCTGTTGCTCAGTGCCTTTAACTGTAAGGCGATATAAGGAATAGTTGCTAGTAGCGCAATCATAGTCACCATAATGGCGGTGGTTTGACGCTTACCATAACGGGCAGAGATAAAATCGGCGATGGTGGTGATATTTTGTTTTTTACTCACTAGTACCAGTTTGCGCAAAAATCCTTGTCCGAAAAAAAACAACAGTGCAGGACCAAGTAGAATGGGTAAATAACTCCAACTGCTGGTAGCTGCAGTACCAACAGAGCCGTAATAAGTCCACGAAGTACAGTAAATACCCAGCGAAAAGGAGTAAACAAAAGGGTGATGGCTAATTCGTTTTGCCAGCGGTGTGGTTTTATCGCCCCAGTTTGCTAGCCAAAACAATATGCCAATGTACGCTAAAGCGACAAAAATTAGTGCAGCAGTCATGTTTTTATTCAATTTTTATTATGTTATTGCACACCATACCAGAAGTTTTCACTATTTTGAGCTGTCAATTTTTGTGAGTATTCTGAAAATAAACATATTTATTTGATATATATGAGAAATTTAATGTTTTATTGATGTATTAGACTAATGTCGCAAGTGTGCAATATAACCTGGATGAATAGTTAAAATCACCGAGTGGAAAGACTTAACATTATGATAGAAAACGTTTTTTACTTTTTTGTAACAAGCGCTTCAGTACAGTTTACGTAAACGTTAACTTGTTGTTACGACTATGGTCTCAATTCAATATTGTTCAGGCATTGCTAAGTTTATAGCCGAGAATAAATCGAACACATCACTTTTTACAGATGTTAAAGAGGAAATAAAAAATGGCTTTTAAAGATGAAGAACAAGCAAAAGCTTATTGGGCGGAAAACATTTCACTGCTGTTTAAATTATTAGCAGTTTGGTTTGTCGTGTCGTTTGGCTTTGGCATATTACTGGTTGATGTACTTAATGAAGTGCGTTTCTTTGGGTTTAAACTTGGCTTCTGGTTCTCCCAGCAAGGCGCGATTTACACCTTTGTGGCTTTGATTTTTGTGTACGTTTTCAAAATGAATACGTTAGATAAAAAATACGGCGTAGACGAATAGGAGCTAAGCAATGGATGTTCAAACACTCACGTTTATAATTGTCGGGTTGAGCTTCGCGCTTTATATCGGCATTGCAATTTGGGCCCGAGCAGGCTCAACAAAAGAGTTTTATGTAGCAGGTGGTGGGGTTCCGCCTCTGGCTAATGGTATGGCAACAGCCGCAGACTGGATGAGTGCAGCGTCATTTATCTCAATGGCGGGTATCATCTCTTTTGCAGGGTATGATGGCGGCGTTTACTTAATGGGGTGGACCGGTGGTTATGTACTACTTGCTATGTGTTTAGCACCTTACTTACGTAAATTCGGCAAGTTTACTGTGCCAGACTTTATCGGCGACCGTTACTATTCACGCACCGCGCGTTTAGTGGCAATCTTATGTGCCATCTTCATTTGTTTTACGTACATTGCAGGGCAAATGCGTGGTGTAGGCGTTGTATTCTCACGTTTCTTAGAAGTTGAAATTGAAACGGGTGTTTACATTGGTATGGTTATTGTCTTCTTCTATGCGGTACTCGGTGGTATGAAGGGCATTACTTATACCCAAGTAGCACAGTACTGTGTACTGGTATTTGCTTACCTTGTTCCTGCCATCTTTATCTCTATGATGATGACGGGTCACTTCTTCCCACAAACAGGCTTTGGCGCGACATTAATTGGCAGCGATGGTGTATACGTACTTGATAAACTGGACGGTTTAAGTGCTGAACTTGGCTTTGCACAATACACTGAAGGCTCTAAGAGCATGATTGATGTGTTTGCTATTACTGGTGCCTTAATGGTTGGTACTGCCGGTCTTCCTCATGTAATCGTACGCTTCTTCACTGTTCCACGTGTTAAAGATACCCGTATCTCAGCGGCATGGACGTTAGTGTTCATCGCGATTGTTTACACAACAGCACCAGCGGTTGCAGCATTTGCCCGTGTTAACATGATTGATACCATAAATGGTAAAGACGGAAGTGGTACTGAATACGCTGAAGCACCAGTATGGGTAAAAAATTGGGAAAGAACGGGCTTAATCACTTTTAATGATAAAAACGGTGATGGCAAAATGTTCTACACAGCTGGTAAAATTGATGATCCAAACAGCGCTAACGAAGTTAACGTTGACCGCGACATCATGGTACTTGCTAACCCTGAAATTGCTAACTTACCAGCATGGGTCGTGGCACTTGTGGCCGCCGGTGGTATTGCTGCGGCACTATCAACAACAGCAGGGTTACTGTTAGTTATTTCGACTTCGGTATCGCATGATTTACTTAAGCGGACCTTAAAACCAGACATTAGCGATAAACAAGAGTTACTCGCAGCGAGGTTGGCAGCCATGGTTGCGATTGTTATCTCCGCTTACTTTGGTATTAATCCGCCTGGATTCGTGGCGTCGGTGGTGGCATTTGCATTCGGCTTGGCCGCAGCAAGTTTCTTCCCGGCGATCATTATGGGTATCTTCTCTAAGAAGATGAATAAAGAAGGTGCGGTTCTAGGTATGGTTACAGGTATTACCTTTACTGCGGCATATATCATCTTCTTCAAGTTCATCAGCCCAGAACTAAATAGCCCTGAGCATTGGTTCTTAGGTATTTCACCGGAAGGTATTGGTTTAGTAGGTATGATTATTAATTTCTCAGTTGCAGCAATCGTACTTAAATTTACTGCCGATACACCGCTTGAAATTCAAGAAATGGTTGAAAGCATTCGTAATCCTAAAGGGTCTAGTGAAGCTCACGCTCACTAATAACGCTGATACTCTATTAATTAATATTGATAGATCCAAAAGCCCGACTTAAGTCGGGCTTTTTATTTACCGTTGATAGCAGTACAGTGATTGTACGATTGTTTTTTGCGAGTAGACAAATGAATAATGAGCAACAGGAAGTAGCCCAGTTTGTGCTAGCACAAACTCCTTTTAGTCACCTTAATAGCAGTGCTACGGATTATTTTGTAAAGCACCTAGATGTTATTTATCTGACTCGTGAAAACCAAACACAATGGCTGCAATCAGAATCACCTAAACTGTTTTTAATTCGTTCTGGTTTGTATGACTTAGTGGATGCTAAAGGTGATGTGATCACACGGTTAGCGCAAGGAGAGTATTTTGGTTTTCCTTCGTTATTAACCGGAGAAGCAATTCAAAATCATTTAGCAGTGCAAAAAGAGGGCATTGTTTATATGCTCAACCAAGATGCTTTCGACTACTTGCGCCGTGAATATAAAACGTTTGAGCAGTATTTTGTGCGCGCGCATGCAAATCGGCTGCTTTCTTCACATTATAAAAGCCAAAACGATAGTTGGTCTGAACGTAAAATATCTGAACTGATGTCACGTAAAGCGGTCACATTATCGCCCGATGCAAGTATTCGTCAAGCAGCTAAAAAAATGAAAGAGCACGGCGTGTCTTCGATTATGGTGACAGAATTTGAACGCTTAGTTGGTGTGGTTACAGATCGCGATTTACGTAACCGAGTATTGGCAGATGAAATCGATCCCAAACAAGCGGTTAGCATTATCATGAGTGTCAAACCCAAGTTTATTTTTGAAAATAACCGTGTTTTTTCAGCTCTGCATTTAATGCTCAAACATAACATTCATCATTTACCAGTGTTGGATGAACACCATAAAGCGTTGGGTATGATCACCAGCACAGACTTATTACGTCAGCAAAAGAGCGACCCCGTACAATTGATTGGCCGTATTTATAAAGCTCGCAGTGTCGCCGATTTAAAGCGTTATGCGGCAGAAGTACCAGAATTACTGCGTAGTTTTTCTCATAATATTGATGATATATCTTTAATAGGTAAATTACTCAGTGGCTTAACTGATGCGTTAACCTCACGACTAATATATTTATTCCAAGAAGATAACGGTGCCGCTCCTACTAGCTTTAGTTTTATTTGTTTTGGCTCTCAAGCGCGTGAAGAGCAAACCTTACATTCTGATCAAGATAACGGCTTATTACTACCTGATGACTTAAGCGAGCAACATCAAGATTACTATCGCCGCATGGGGGAGTTTGTTTGCGAACAGTTGGTTGAGTGCGGTATTAAACGCTGCCCAGGTAATATTATGGCAAGCAGCGAATTATGCAGAATGAGTATATCGGATTGGTGTGAGCGCTTTTTTAACTGGATCAAAAGCCCGACACCTGAAGCAATGCTCAACTGTAAAATATTTTTTGATTTACGTTTTATTGAAGGCTCAACGGCACTTTACACTGCATTTTGTGAGCAACTAACCCGAATTTCTCGCAACGAATTATTTTACGCGGCAATGGCAACCGATATTAAATCTAACTCAGTACCAATTGGTTTATTTAATCAGTTTAAACTCGAAAAAGATGCGAAACAGCATAAATACATCGATTTGAAAAAACGTGGCGTGGTGATCATTAACGATATTGTTCGTCTATATGCGTTAAAAGCAGGCATACGCCGAGCGAACACCCAAGAGCGCTTAGATGCATTGCTGAAACACTCATTGTTAAGTAATCACGATGTATATAATTTGAAAGACTGCTGGCGATTTTTAACTCAATTACGTTTACGTACACAAATAAATGAAGAAGGACTACCGAGTAACTGTATTAATCCAGATAGGTTAAACTCGCTAGAGCGCCATCAATTAAAAGAAGCGTTTTATTTACTCAAGCTCGCACAACAAGCTGCGGCATTTAAGTTTGCTCGTGGAAGTTTATAAATATGTATTTTGCTATGAATAAGGTGACAAGCTAAGTGGTTAAACGTTGGTTGAGTCGTTATTTAGCACGTAAGCGATTACTTGCTCAAAACGCACTAGTACAGCGCTATATAGTGATTGATTTAGAGTTGACTGGACTGGATCCAAAACTGCATGAAATCGTCTCGATTGCGTGGGTGTTGATAGAAAAGCAATGCATTAAATTGAGCCAAGCTCAGCACGCCATAAATAAAGAAGTGCTGCGCCTTGAGCAAAGTCCTGTTTATCATGGAATTGCCCAGCAAGATGTCGCTAATGGAAAAAGCTTAGCGGCTATTTTAGCTAAGCTAAGCGCTCATTTTTCGGATGCTATTTTGGTGTTTCATAATGCTACTTTAGATTGGGGATTTTTAAAGCAGGCATTTCAAGCACATAATATTGATGTGCAGCCTTTATTGATTATTGATACTTTTCAGATTGAAAAAAAGCGCCTGCACCAACAAGGCCATGAAATAGGCTTAGACGATTTAACTCTCAGTGCCTGCAGGGCGCGGTATGAGCTACCTCATTATGGTTGCCATCATGCACTTACCGATGCCATGGCTACCGCTGAATTACTGTTAGCACAATGCCATCAAATTAGCCGTGGCAATGAACTAAAGTTGGCTGAGTTGGTTTAAACCTAACGCTGATTAATTACACTCTACCGTTCTCATTATTATTAATATATATCCTAGCTGAACAACTGTTTTAATTGTTAACTATATCGCGCCGTAAGTATTAATTTTTATTCTTAAAAACAGGCTTTTATCGTAATCTTTTTAGGTACTTTATTTGCTATTGTAGAGCACTAACATTTACTTTCTCGTTTGGTTTTTATCTATGAAAAATAATTTACTGCCATCTTTAGCTGGCGTTTTAGTGAGCTTGTTCGCCGTATGGTGGTTACATGGGTTTTTATTGGTTGACCGCTGTTTAGATAGTGGTGGGGCTATTAATCATAAAACAAACTTATGCGTGGGCGCAAACGAGCAAATAATAGAACTTGCTACACCGTCAGGTATGTTAGTTATTTATGGTGTGGTGATTATGGCTTTGTCGCTATCAGTCAGTGTACTGCTGAAAAAGCTAGGTAAGCGCTAAGTTTTGAATTGAAGAGCGAACACGGCAGTTCGCTCTTAACTTTGAATGCTAACTGATAAAGCTCGCTGGCATTTTCACAGCAATTACGCTGCCTTTAACACAGATCACGTTGTTCGCTGATAGCGTGATGTCGACAATCACTTTGTTGGGTTTTACTTCAATGAAGCTACCTATTAGCTGCAGCTCTACCCCCATTGGAGTCGGCGCTAAAAAGTTAACATTTAAAGCCCCTGTAACAAAACGAAATGCAGGTTGAGTCCCCATCTCTCGCTCTGCATATCGATAAGCTATAGCAGCGGCACTGCCTGTACCATGGCAGTCAATCAGGGACGCAAGCAGCCCACCATAAACAAAGCCAGGGATTGCTGTATGGCAAGGTTGCGGCGTAAAGTGGGCGATAGTTTTATCGATATTGCCTTGATTTTGCTCATCCTGATACCAATAACTTTTTAATTGGTGACCCTGCTCATTGTTTTTGCCACAGCCATAACAATGGCTGAGCTCATCGGGGTAATAATCTTGAAAGGCTATATTGTTCATTAAAACTCCTAGTTCTAATTGGGTTATCCGATGACTCGTTGATCATCAATCACTTTGCCATCATCAGCTAAGCTGCCTAGCTCGACCAACTCAACACTGCCATTTAATTTTGTGTATTGTTTTAAGTTATCTAGCAATACGCCGGTGAGTTCCAGTTTAGTTAGCTTTGAATGGTCTTGATCGTATTCACACAATAGCTGCATTTTGTCTTGATGATCTTGTAGCTTGACCACTAAGCGCATTTTCTTTATCCCCTTAACACTGAGTCTAATTCGCTCTATTTGTTGAGGATGAACAAACATACCTTTTATTTTCGTGGTTTGATCGGCTCTACCTAACCAACCTTGAATGCGCATGTTAGTCCGACCACACGCACTTTGCCCTGGCTTGATAGCCGATAAGTCACCGGTTGCAAAACGGATTAACGGATAATCAGTATTGAAACTTGTAATAACCACTTCACCAATCTCACCATCTGCGACTGGAGTGAGGCTGCCTGGGCGCACAATTTCGACAATTAAATCTTCAGCGATAATTAACCCATCGTCAGCAATGGTTTCATAGCCAATTAAGCCTACATCGGCACTTGCGTAAGCCTGTAAGGTGTTGATACCTTGTTGTTTAAACGACTCGCGCAGTTCATGAGATAATGCCTCTCCAGTCACCAGTGCTTTTTTGAGGCTGCTAACGTCACGTTTAGTTGCCTGCGCTTTATCCAGTAATATTTTTAAAAAAGAGGGAGTGCCACAATAACCTTGCGGGTGTAAATCTTCTATTACGTCAAGTTGTTGATCTGTTTGCCCTGGGCCTGCGGGTATAACCACACAGCCACACGCACGCGCCCCTGAATCAAGAATAAAACCGCCAGGAGTCAAATGGTATGACAAACAATTTTGTACTAACTCACCTGCTCTAAACCCCGCAGCATGAAAGGCTTGGCCCATTCGCCACCAATCTTGCTGGCAATTTTCAGGGTCATAAATAGGCCCCGGTGATTGAAAAATTCGATTTATATGGCCACTTTTAGATGCGAGACCGCCAAGCGGAGGCTGTTGCTTTTGTATGTCTAAAAGGTCAGATTTTCTGGTGATCGGCAAAGTCGCTAGTTGTGAGCGAGTAGTGATATTCGTGGCATCAATGTTCGCTAATATAGCCTGATAATAGGGGCTGTTATTTTTTGCATAGGTAATAAAGTCAGCTAAACGGGACAATAAATTTTGTTCTCTGGTTTCAGAGTGTTGATGTTCATTGGCATGATAAAAATGGCTCATAATAGCTCCAGTAACATAGAAAAAGTAGAGAGATAGATAGGTTGATTACAACCAGCGTTTGCGACGTTTATATGACTTAAGATCTTTAAAGCTTTTACGTTCTTCGTTACCGCCACCGAGGTAAAACTCTTTTACATCTTCGTTGTTTAAAAGCTGCTCTTGTGTGCCATCTAATACAACTTTCCCTGATTCAATGATGTAACCATAATTAGCCGCTCTCAGTGCATAGTTGGCATTTTGTTCTACCAACAGCATAGTAATACCTTGATCTTGGTTAATCTTTTTTATGATTCCGAACACTTCTTTAACCAATAATGGCGATAACCCCATCGATGGCTCATCGAGGCAAATCATCTTTGGACGTGCCATTAATGCACGGCCAATTGCCAGCATTTGTTGTTCGCCACCTGATAAATATCCAGCTAAGCCTGTGCGTTCTTTTAAGCGAGGGAAATAGTGGTACACCATTTCAATGTCTTGATTTATTTGTGCGTCTTTGCGGGTAAAGGCGCCGAGTTTTAAGTTTTCTAGAGAGGTCATATCTTCGATGATACGACGCCCTTCCATAACCTGAAACAATCCACTGCGCACCACATCTTCGGCATTTTTATTGTCTATTCGTTCGCCCATAAAGGTAATGTCGCCTTTAGTGACTTCGCCATTTTCAGTTTTTAATAAGCCAGAAATGGCTTTTAAGGTGGTTGATTTTCCTGCGCCATTTGGCCCAAGTAGGGTGACTATTTCACCCTCTGGCACATCTAAACTAACACCACGTAAAACTTGGATGACTTCATCGTAAACAACTTCAATATTGTTAACGCTTAGAATTGGTGATGCAGGTTGTATTTTTATAGCTGCTTGTGACATAGCTAACTCCGTGAAAAATTAATAATTTATCAGCGGATGAAAATAACGAGATGCTTCATCCGCTGCTATGTTTAACGAGCTATTAAAAACCTAACCACGCATCACGGCGCTCAATGGTTACCAGTGATAACTCTTCAACGACGACATTGCCTTCGTTATAGTTGCCTTTGTAAATGTAAACTTGGTTAGTGCCACGGTGATCTTGTTCACTCCAGTTGCCCGCAAGGCATACGCCTTCAAGTCCTGCTGGTACCCAATCTTTACGGGCATACATGGCTTTTTTAATATTTTCACCGGTTATTCCGCCGTTATCTTTTGCCCATTCCATAGCCTCTTTCATAAAGAATGTTGAGCACACGCCACGAATGTAATGATGAACACGCTCTTCTTGGCCTGAAGGGTCTGATTGTTTTGAAATCTCCCTAACGAGTTTCATGCCAGGTACTTGATCAGTCCAAAACGGCGTCATAGCTGGAAATACATAATCTTTAATGCCTTCGCCCGCAGCTTGGAATATTTTTTTATCGCCCCCCCATATATTCGACATAAACTGAATATCGGTACCAACGGTGTTACATGATTTAACTAAAGACAATACTGAACCACCTAGATTGCCTATATATCCGTAATTTGAGCCTGAGCTTTTTAAGCTTAAACATTGCGCTTTAAAATCACCTGGTTTCATCGAAATAACAACCGCAGGTTGTACATCAAAGCCTAATTCGGTGGCGTACTCTGCACAGGCTTCTTTCGGTGCATTAGGGAAGGGGTGATTTGCACCAATATGAGTAAACTTAGGTTTGCCTTTGCCCCCCTTTTTTTGCCAGTCCTCAGCTGCCCACTGGACTAAACCGCGGCACGCATCTGAATAGGATGCGCCGTAAAAAAAGTTATAAGGAGCTGGTTTCTTTGTATGTGGGTTTTTACCCATAGGATCCGTTAAGTGGCCAGAGTAAGACGCTGAAAATACTGGTAGTTTATCTTTGGCTACAAATGAGATCAGTGCTTCGGTATCAGCGGTGCCCCAGCCTTGCATGGCAACCATGTTTTTACGCGAATGCCACTTTTTATAAGCGGCAATCGCTTGCGGCACTTTGTAAGCGTAATCAATTGTTTCATATTCGAGTTTAGTGCCATTGATGCCACCATTTTCGTTAATGTAAGCTAGGGAATCACGCACGCCGTCAGCGTAATTTTTACCAACAAAAGCTGTCGGGCCACTCATATCAGCTAGATGACCAACAAAGACTGAGTCTTCAGCGAATGTTTGTTGGCTGGTGCACAGCGCGCTTACTATTAATAGAGACGTTAATTTTGCCTTATGATTGTGCATAACTATTTCCTTTTTCTTTTTATGGCTAGATTGCCAATTATTTACGCATTAATGATGCTCATGTGTGTTGTATATGCTTAAGTTAGTGTCTATTGATTAGTACGAGAACGGGTAAAACTTCCAATAGTTTTTAATTTGTGCCCAGCGGTGTGCCATGCCTTGCGGCTCAAAAATAAGGAATAAGATAATCACTAAGCCAATGGCCATTTCTTTGATATAGGCCAGGCCATCAACCACCATTGGAATATTGCCCCAGTCGGTCATTTTCATTAAACCTACGCCGCTTTCGAGCACTTCAGGTAAAAACACCATAAATACCACACCCATTAAGGTGCCTTTAATTGAACCCAAGCCGCCGATGATGATCATGGCTAAAAATTGAATCGACATAAATAAGGTGAAGCCTTCGGCAGAAACATAGCCTAAGTAATGGGCATATAAGGCACCGCCAATACCGGCATAAAAAGACGATATACCAAAAGAGAGTAAGCGATATTTATTGAGCTTGATACCCATGATCTCAGCTGATAGATAATGGTCACGTACTGCAACAAAGGCGCGACCATCACGACTGCGCATCAGATTACAGCCCCAAATATACATAATAACTAAGGCTGCTAAGGCGATATAAAAGAAGCTTTCATCGCTATTAAAAACAAAGCCAAATATACTAATTGGGTCGGCAGATGAGCCGGCAGAACCACCAGAAAACCAGTCAGCACGGGCAAAGAAGTCTTCTAAAATAAACTGCGCAGCCAGTGTGGCTATAGCTAAGTACAAGCCTTTAATTCTTGAGGCCGGTAAACCAAACATCATGCCTACAGCCATTGTTAAAAAACCAGCCAGTGGAATACACAGCAATACAGGAATACCAAAGGAGATATTGAGCCATGCTGATGCAAAAGCACCAAAGCCAAAAAATGCGCCATGACCTAATGAAATTTGTCCGGTGTAACCGACCAAAATATTGAGCCCTAGTGCGGCTATCCCTAAATATGAAATTTGAATAAATAGGGTTAGGTAATATGCATCGACTAAGTATGGCGCTGCACATAATAGGGCAATTGCGAAAATTGCCACATTTTTGATGGTTGTTGTTTCAAAAATTGTATTATCTTGTTTATAACTGGTGCGGAAATCGCCGCAGGGTCTCATGGTTAAACTGGACATAATAAACTCCTAAAATTTACCTTTATCTGCACTTGTTAGGCGCTATTGATGCACCTAAATTGGCTTGATTAAATACGTTCAATATCTTTTGTGCCGAACAAACCGTATGGTTTGAACCAAAGGATGACGAGCAACACGTAAAATGGTGCGATGTCATACATATTGCCAACATGCAGATATTGGCTGTCGAAAAACTCAGCGACATTCTCTAATACACCAATGATCAAACCACCGACAATAGCGCCGATGATAGAATCTAAACCGCCAAGAATAACTGCAGGGAAAACTTTGATGCCAATTAATGACAGTGAATTTGAAACCCCGTTTACCATGCCAATAACAATTCCAGCTGTGGCTGAAACCGTAGCAGCAATACCCCAGCTCATAGCAAAAACTTGTTTTACCGAAATACCTAAGCTTTGTGCAATCTGTTGATCAAAGGCTGTGGCTCGCATTGCTAAACCGTATTTTGAATGTTTAAAGAATAGATAGAAGGCAACCATAATTATTAAGGCGATTACGGTGCTCATTAAGTAAGCGGCTTCAATGTTCAAGCCAAATATTTGGATGCTATTAGTGGTAAATACTTGCGGGTAACTTTGCGCTGAAACACCAAAAATCCATTTCATCAAGGCTTGAAAAAAGATTGATAAGCCAATGGTGATCATGATCACTGAGATAATAGGTTCACCTATCATCGGGCGTAAAACAATCATTTGCAGCAGCACACCAAAGATTGCCATAAAGGCCATTGTCAGTAAAAAGCCCACTACAAAAGGCAGCTCTAAATAAATCAGTACTGCCCAGCATACCCAGGCACCCACTAATAAAAACTCACCTTGGGCAAAGTTTACAATTTGCGTTGATTTGTACACTAATACAAAGCACATCCCAACGACGCCATAGAGTAAGCCGACAATTAAACCATTGACGATTAGTTGAATTAGCAATTCAAAATTCATGAGACTCTCCGTGTTATGTTGATAGTGTTATCAGCAGCCGTGCAGGCTGTTTCGATCAGCGAAGTGACTTTAAGCTGGGTTTGAATACGGGTTTTAGTACCATCTTGAAATACCACCATGGTATCAATATCAACATTTTCCTTGTTGTCATAAATGGATGAAATAATGTCGCCATATTTATCCGCAATAACACTACGGCGAACTTTACGGGTTCGTGTTAATTCGCCATCATCGGCATCAAGTTCTTTGTAAAGTAATAAAAATTTATGGATTTTTTGTGATTCAGGAAGTGACTCATTGACGCGCATTATTTCTTCGCCAATTTTTTCGTACACTTCAGGCAGGGTTGATAAGTTGGTGTAGTTGGTAAACGACAGCCCTTGTTGCTCAGCCCATTTCGCAACAATACTAAAACGAATACAAATGATGGCTGATAGATAAGGCTTTGCTTTACCTAAAATAACGGCTTCGCC
Source organism: Pseudoalteromonas sp. SR45-6 (assembly GCF_014163545.1). Classification (NCBI taxonomy): domain Bacteria; kingdom Pseudomonadati; phylum Pseudomonadota; class Gammaproteobacteria; order Alteromonadales; family Pseudoalteromonadaceae; genus Pseudoalteromonas; species Pseudoalteromonas sp. SR45-6. The sequence goes on along the minus strand of NZ_JACJDM010000010.1, from coordinate 15,764 downwards.
AATAAATGAAGAAAACTTAAGTTTGTTTTCTATATATTGAGGAGAATATTGTGCGCCGTCGCTGGTGCAAGCGAGATCTTTGATCCGATCAATCACCACTAAATGGCCAGACGGTTTAAAGTAACCGGCATCACCTGTTTGCATCCAGCCGTCAATCACGTCTTCATCATAGGCTTGTTGATTATTAAGGTAGCCACTAAACATTCCGACTGTTTTAGCAATAACTTCGCCAATACCGGCTTTATCGGGATTAATGACTTTAATTTGTGCATTATCAAACGCGACGCCAACACTGTCGTAGTCAACATCGGCTTCATGATGGATGGTGTAAGCTCCGCACATTTCTGTTTGGCCGTAGAGTTGGCGTAAAGGCACACCAATGGTTTGGAAAAACTTAAAGGTGTCAGGCCCCATCGCAGCTCCGCCGGTGGCAGCCGATTTTAAGAATGAAAAACCGAGTCGATCACGAAGTGCTTTTAGCAGTAGAATTTCAGCTAGCCATGATTTTTTGCCTGTTACTTGGCTTTGCTCAGCCTGCTTCATGGCAAAATTAAATAGCTTTCTTTTAAAAGGTGTTGAATCCATCATACGGGTTTGTACGTCAGCTAAAATGCCTTCCCATACCCGTGGTGCTAATAGTACAAAGCTGGGGCCAATTTCTCGTAGGTCAGCCATGAGTGTTTCTTGTTCTTCAACAAAATTTACAATTTGACGGGCGATCAGTGCTTGGCCAATTGCATAGACTTGCTCCATGATCCAAGGTAAGGGCAATACAGATACATAGTTGTCGCCAGCTTGACGCGGGTCAGCACGTAAATATGAACTACAGTGCTTAATAAAATTGCCACCATTGAGTAGGGCAATTTTGGGTTTTGATGTGGTACCTGAAGTGGTGCAGTAAATAGCAATGTCGTCAGGGGCTGAGGCATCTATCATGGCTTGATAACGATCAGGGTATGCTTGTTCGAGTTCTTGGCCCAGTGTGTATAGGGTATTGATATCTATAAGTCGCGAGTCGTTGTATTTGCGCATACCTCTTGGGTCGCAATAAACAATGAATTTTACTTGCTCTATGCCATCACCTAAATCAAGTAATTTATCGCATTGCTCTTCGTTTTCAGCAATCACAACGGTTGCGCCACTGCTAGCGAGTAAATAGATTACTTCGTCATGCATTGAATCTTGATAAATACCTAATGAATGGCAACGTAAAGCGTGAGCAGCAATTTCGCCCCATATCCATTCTGGGCGGTTATCACCAAGTAAGGCAATGGTATCATCTGTATTCACGCCTTTGTTACTCAACGCGAGCGACAACCACTTTACTTTATTGTTATATTCGGCCCAGCTGAACTCGTTCCAAATACCAAACTCTTTTTCTCGCATCGCCACCATATCAGGCCAATGCGTGGCATTGTGTTGTAGAATTTTGGGGAAGGTATTCAGTTCACCCATCTCAAAATCTTGATTGATTTGGCTAGTCATTAACTTACCTCCTCTAAGGTGGCTGGCTCTGCGTCGTCTTCAAGACCAAGGTAGGCACGTTTAACATAGGGGTCAGCCATGACTTCGTGTGGTAAACCAGAAATTAATTTTTTACCAAAATCCAGCACCATAACTTCATGAGAAATATCCATTACAACTCCCATATCATGTTCAATCATAACGACCGTAATACCGAATTCTTCATTTAAATCGAGGATGTATCTGGCCATGTCTTCTTTTTCTTCCAGATTCATTCCAGCCATTGGTTCGTCAAGTAAAATCAGTTTTGGGTTTAGAGCCATTGCACGAGCTAATTCAACGCGTTTACGAAGCCCGTAAGACAAGGTGCCAGCGATGGATTTTCTGATATGAGAGATCTCAAGGAAGTCGATCACTTCTTCTACTTTTCTACGGTGAGCGAGTTCTTCTTTTTGCGCCCCAGAAGCCCAATATAACGGCCCTGTTAACCAATTGTTTTTTAATAAGTGATGGCGACCAACCATAATATTATCGAGCACTGACATATGGCCAAATAAGGCTAAGTTTTGAAAAGTACGGCCCATACCTAAGTCTGCGCGGTCATTGGGTTTTAAGTGGGTAACATCTTGATCTGCAAAGGTGATTTTTCCACTGTTAGGTTGATAGCGGCCAGAAATGCAATTGAGCATTGATGTTTTACCAGCCCCATTTGGGCCAATAATTGAAAATACAGAGCCTTTAGTCACCGAAAAACTAACATCTGTTAAGGCTTTAACACCACCAAAGGCTAGCGATATTTGCTCTATATTGAGTATCGATGTTGTCATACTCATACTCCTAAATTTAACTGAGAATAAAAATGAATAACGAATGCGTTGAAAAATAAGAGGGGGTGAACCCTCTTTAAAATGTATTAACGGTTGGGGTCGTTATTACACACAACAAACATTAGAAAGTGTTCTGTCAGCTAGAGGATGTATCTCATTGTGGCTTGTAGGTAATTTGAATCTTTATCTAACTCATCAATTGAAAAGTTACCGACTTCAATACCCACTTCGAGTTCTTTAGTTAAGTTTTGAAAGAGGTTTATACCCCATTGCGTACGCTCACGATTGGATACATCTCCATCAACTTTGCCGTACAGCACGCTTGAACGCAGTGAATCATTCCAAAAATGACGATAGGCAACTAATACAGAGGTAATATCTTCAACTTCTTCACCATAGAGATCTTTAACAGCCGCAGCCCCTACATAGCGGCCTAAATCACCTTTATGAATTTGTAGGCGTAAGTCATCTTTTCCTGTTGTTTTAATTCGTGCCGCAACAGATGCGCCAAAGGCGCTTTCAGTGTTACCTGATAAGGTATGTAATTGCCGTGCTAAGCCAGAAATAGAGACATTGCCCCAATCACCTTTGATGTTATAGCGTGCGATTAAATCAGGAATATTATCGTTTGCGGTATCGCCCCCCCAGCTCTCAGGATTTTCAATGGATACTTGGAAGTTGCCCATGTTATAACGTACTTGTCCTTGACGAATAAATACTAGACCTGTTGTTGCGCCAGCAAAATCGGCAGTTTCAGGAATTGCGCTAGTATTCATAAAGGTTGACCAAGTTTGGCCAACAGTGAGATCTTTGTAGTTTATAAAAGCATGTCGGATGCGCGGGTTAGCTGAGTTAGAGACAATTTCATTACCGCCGCCGCCCCAAAAATCCATTTCGATGAAGCCTGTTATCTCGCCGTGTTGGTATTTAGTATTGAAACGGGTTTCGTTAGCAAAGATACGAAACTGGGATGCGTCTTCTTCTAAAGCAATGCCATCACCAATCCAGTAATCACGATAGGCAATGTCACCGTCAACGTATCGTGCATCAATTTTAATGTAGCCACCGAAGGTTAATTTATCGTTTTCAGTTATGTTGATCTCGTAGCCTGCCAGTGCGGATGTACTGGCAGTAAGAAAAGCAGATGTAAGCAGTAATTTTTTATATTGTGTGTTGAACATCGACCAAATTCCTTTGTTATTATGTGTGATTCATACTAGGTGAGTCGAAAAAATCAACAATTGTAAATAAGGGCTAGTACCTTGCGCTTAGTCCTTTAGTCCAATGTTATATGCTGTGTTTTACGGGCAAAGTAAGCATTGAAAATAATAATAAATACAATTTGATACAAAGAAGAGCGCGATGTTTTCTAATTGGTTGTTGGTTAGTGTAAGTATTGGTTACATTAGTTTGTTATTTCTAATTGCCCACCTTGGGGGCAAGTATCGACATAAGCTAGTTGCCAAACAGCATGCTATTATTTATGCCTTATCATTAGGGGTTTACTGTACGTCTTGGGGGTTTCTAGGTACTTCAGCGCAGGCGGCAAATAGCTCTTTTTCTTATATTTCGGTTTATTTAGCCCCTATTTTATTATTTATATTTGCTTGGCCTTTTATTCAGCGGATCATAAAAACCTGCCTCAAACTCAAAAGTACTTCCATTGCTGATTTACTTTCGGCTCGGTTTGGTAAATCACAAAGCTTAGCCTTGTTGGTAACGTTAGTGGCCATGATTGGCACCTTGCCTTATATTGCTTTGCAGCTTAAAGCGATTGTTTACTCTTATAAAATTTTACAGCAAAGCCAAGATTTTCCGATTTGGCAATTAGGTTTAATCGTTAGCCTGATTTTAGCTGGATTCACCATTATCTTTGGCATTCGAACTATCGATGTAACAGAGCGTCATCCCGGCGTCATGATAGCGATTGCCTTTGAATCGTTAGTTAAACTGATCGCTTTTTTACTTGTTGGCTTATTTGTATCATTTGTTATTTATGATTCCCCCGCTGATATTTGGCAAAAGTCACAAGATTACGTGTCCTTATCGCAGCAGTTTGAAAGCTATAACCTAGTAGGTATGGTGGGTTTATTGATCATCGTTATGTCGGCTTTTTTATGTTTACCAAGGCAATTTCAAGTTATGTTTGTTGAGATTAAAGAACAAAAAACCAGTAATTTAGCGCGCTGGTTATTACCTCTTTATATTTTGGTATTCGCTTTTTTTGCAGGTCCCATAGGCCTTGCTGGTACATTAAATTATGGCCAGTCTTTAGACCCTGATGCTTATGTTTTATTTTTGCCCGCCTACAACGGCCAACAGTGGCTGTCGTTATTTGCGTTTTTAGGGGCGGTTTCTGCGGCAAGTTCAATGGTGATTGTATCGACCATTGCATTGAGTACTATGCTCAGTAACGAAATTGTTTTTCCGTTAATTTTTAAATTAGCGCCTCGTAAGCACCATGACTTTTTACACTTTCAATCCCGATTATTATTGATCCGTAAAATCTTAGTCGTTGTAGTTATTGCGCTTAGTTATTGTATGTTATTAGTTTCTCCACCTGATACGCTGGCATCACTTGGTGAGGTTGCGTTTGGCGCGATTGCGCAAATAGGGCCTGCATTGGTTGCTGCTTTTTTTTGGCGAAGAGCGACTCAAAAGGGCGTTTTTTGGGGCATGTTTTGTGGTTTCTCTATTTGGGCACTGTTTAATTTATTACCACAGCTTGGGTTTTATGCACACCCGTTAAGCAATACAAATTGGCCTGCTACAACGGTGGCTACCTTGTTTGGCTTGGCTATTAACCTTATTGTGCTGTTTATTGTTTCACAGCTTACTCGGCAAAATATTCGCGAAGAAATGCAGAGTAAATATTTCTATGAAACCGATAATAAACAAGATTCACATCTGCCTAAACAACCAAAAATAGATCGTCAGGAACTCGAGCTGTTAATTGCTCGCTTTATTGGTCAAGACAAAGCAGCCGAGTGCTTTGCTGAATTTAATCAATCACATAAAATTAAAAAGCATAAAACCTATAATGAGGCTTTATTACTGCATGCAGAGCAGACATTAGCGAGTGTAATGGGCTCGGCATCAGCCAAATTGGTGATTTCTTTTGCTTTGGCTGGGCGTGATATCGCATTTGATCAAGTTGCTAAAATTGTTGAGGATAACTCTACTCAACAACTTGAATTTAGTCGTTCAGTATTGCAAGGAGCGATTGAAAATACCAGTGAAGGGATCTCTGTGATAGATGCTAATTTGAATTTAGTAGCATGGAATAAGCAGTATCTAGATATTTTTAATTACCCTAAAAATTTAATCTATATTGGTTGCCCAATTAGCCAGTTGATCCGCTTCAACCTTAGCAATCAAAATCGCTATATACATAATATTGAGGGGCAGGTTAATAAACGTCTTGAGTACTTAAAAGCCGGTAGTAAGCATAAATCAGAGCGAAAGTTAGCCAATGGTAAGGTGCTGTTAATTGAAGGGAACCCAATACCTGGTGGAGGATTTGTGATGATTTTCTCAGATATTACGGAGTTTCGCCGAGCAGAAAATTATTTAAAAGAAGAAAACACCGATCTTGAAAGTCGTGTTCTTGCGCGCACGACAGAATTAGAACTAGCAAACTTAGAGCTTGAAAAAGCCAATCGAGAACTCGCTGATGCAAGGTTAAAAGCAGAGCAGGCTCATTTGAAAAAGAGTCAATATTTAAGAGCCTGTAGTCATGATCTTTTGCAACCATTGTCGGCTGCTCGGTTGTTTTCTTCTGCGGTATGTTTGAGCCCTAGAGTGTCAATACAAGAGCGTGAGCAAATTAAGAAAATTGATAATTCGTTAGAGATAGCAAATAACCTATTACTTGATTTAAATGAAATTGCGCGGATTGAAAGTGGCAATATCACCCCTGTTTTCAATGACATTGCACTGGAGCGGGTATTTAGTATGTTGCATTCGGAGTTTTCTGCCTTGAGTAAAGATTATAAAATTGATTTTCGCTGTCACTCAAGTCAATTATTTATCCGCACAGATCTAACTTTGCTAACGCGGATTGTGCAAAACTTTTTAAGTAATGCATTTCGCTATGCAAATAACGGTAAAGTATTGCTGGGTTGTCGTCGTAAGGGCAATTACTTAAGTATTCAAGTAATTGATAACGGACCTGGCATCCCCGAAGATAAGCAGCAAGAAGTATTTGAACAATTTACACAATTATCGACGCAAATGATTGGCCCTAAAGGCTTGGGGTTGGGTTTAAATATTGCACAAAGCCTGGCTAATATTCTTGAGCATAAGGTTGGCTTGGTATCAGAGCCTGAGCATGGCTGCTTGTTTAGCGTTGAAGTACCGATTGTAAACCGTGTACAGCAAACAAAGCCGACACTTGCCCCTAAGAATATGACTTTGCAAGGAGTTGGGGTGCTATGTATTGATAACGAAAAAGATGTTATTGCAGGTATGACCGAGCTTTTAACAGCCTGGAAATGTCGTGTATTTACCGCGACAACCGCAGCTGAGGCGTCTGCACTTTATAAAACACATGAAGATGAAATTGATATTCTCTTAGTTGATTATCAACTTAGTGCTGAACCAATGTTCCCCGCTAACCCTTTGCATATTGTAACAGTAGACTACTCTGAGCGTCAGGAGCAAAAGCCTCACTCGGAGCATCTTGATGGCTGTAATGGCATTGAATTAATCAAGCGTATTCGAGCAATCAGCCAGTATCCATTACCTGCGATTTTAATCACCGCAACAACTGATGAGTTAGTGCAAGTACAGGCAAAGCAAGCCGATATTGGCTATTTGCGGAAAATCATCAAGCCCGTCGCATTACGGGCGTTGATGAGTGCTTTATTAACTAAACAGCTAGAAAAAAATTATAATAGTTAATGGCGATGAAAAGGTGAAAGTGATGCTTGTGCCAGTTGCTGCTCGTTTAATAAAATCACGGCTTGAGTTCGACTTTTTACCCCAAGTTTTAAGTATATTGTGCTGGCATGGCTTTTGATTGTAGATTCAGACAAGCTAAGTTCGTAGGCGATTTGTTTATTTAACAAACCATCGGCAAACATGTGTAATATTTTATGCTGTTGGGGCGTTAATGTTGCTAACTTTTCTGCTTGCTGTTGCTCTGGCGTATTTTTATTGTGATCATCGGTGGGTGTCCATAGTTTGCCTTGTAGCACATCTTCTATTGCTTTTATCATCTCAGAGACGGGAGTTGATTTAGGTATAAAGCCTGCTGCACCCAGGCTCATCGCTTTGCGTATGGTATCAGGCTCTTCAAAACCTGATACTACAATCACCCCTATTTCAGGATACAGCTCACGTATATTACTCAGCGTATTAAAACCCTGTGCACCCGGAATATCAAGATCGAGTAAGATCAGATCAACATCTGTGGTGTTTGCTAATTTGTGCTCTAATTCGGGAATTGTTTCGGCTTCAAGTAGGCAAGCATTATTAAAGCTTGATTCCAGCATAAGTAATAGTGCTTGTCGAAACAGCGGGTGATCATCTGCAATTAAGATTTTTGTGTGTGTTGTCATTTTATTTCTAACCTAATGTTTAGATTAATGATCTTTTAGTTTCATCAATTGTTTTTTGATTGAATAGTGTTCGTTGTCTTGAATAAAGTAACGCTATTATAAAATAATTCAATAATAATAAACCTAAATAGCATAAATTGACTAAAATTCACTCGTGAAAATGAACCTATAAGCGCTGTTTTATTCTATGTTATGAGTAGATATCAGGAAGAAAGGAGAGGGAGTAAACATTTATTTAATCTTGCCTTTTATATTCAGATTAAAGGTCGATTACCAAAATTGCAGCATCAAAAGCAGGCTTAACACATTTATTTAACTTTCCCTCTTATAATCAAGACAAAGGTCGATTACCAAAATTGCAGCATCAAAAGCGGGCTTAAAACATTTATTTAACTTTCCCTCTTATAATCAAGACAAAGGTCGATTACAATACGCGCATCTAAAAGGCAGGTTGCCTTTATCTGCAAGCAACTAGAGTGGATTTTCTTCTTCATGGCAATCAAACTTGCAATCAATGGTTTTGGTCGAATTGGTCGAAATATTGTTCGCGCTCTTTATGAATCGGGCTTAAGCGACGAGATCAAAATTGTTGCGATTAATGAACTTGCTGATCCTCAAGGGATCGCTCATCTTCTTAAATATGATACGTCTCATGGCCGTTTTGCGTTTCCAGTTACTTTAGGTGAAGACACCTTATCGGTAGCGGGCGATACAATTGCTTTATTTGCAGAACAAAACCCGCGTGAATTACCTTGGCAGTTACTTGATGTTGATGTGGTTTTAGAATGTACTGGTGTGTATCACTCTCGTGAACATGCGCAGTTACATCTTGATGCTGGCGCAAAGAAAGTCTTATTTTCTCAGCCCGCAGATGCGGATGTTGATGCCACTATTGTTTATGGTATCAATGATGATGAACTACTCGCTGAGCATACGATTGTCTCTAATGGATCATGTACCACAAACTGTATAGTACCGGTGATTAAAGTACTTGATGATGCCTTTGGTATAGAATCAGGGGCGATTACGACTATTCATGCGTCGATGAATGATCAGCAAGTAATTGATGCTTATCATCATGATTTACGTCGTACCCGCGCTGCGAGTCAGTCGATTATTCCCGTTGATACTAAATTAGCTCGCGGTATTGAGCGTATTTTACCTAAGTTCCATGGCCGCTTTGAAGCTATTTCGGTGCGAGTACCTACTATCAATGTTACTGCGATGGATTTGAGTGTGACTGTCAACGCCGATGTTGATTTAAAAGCGGTGAATAAGGTATTAAAAGCAGCAGCGAGAGACCGCCTAGAAGGTATTTTAAGTTATACCGAAGAGCCATTGGTCTCGGTTGATTTTAATCATGACCCACATTCTTGTATTATAGATGGCACACAGACACGAGTCAGTCATAAACGACTGATAAAGTTGTTAGTGTGGTGTGATAATGAGTGGGGGTTTGCTAATAGAATGCTCGATACAGCACGAGTGATGATGGCAGCAAGTAATTAATATAAAAGTTCAAACCTAAAAATAAAACCTATATATTTCAAGTCAGTATCGTTAACTAAGGAGAAGTCCATGTCGGTCATAAATATGGCGGATTTAGATTTAAACGGCAAACGCGTGTTAATTCGTGAAGATTTAAATGTACCAGTAAAAGCAGGTAAAGTGACCTCAGATGCACGTATTCGTGCTGCATTACCGAGTATTAAATTAGCCCTTGAAAAAGGCGCTAAAGTAATGGTTATGTCACACCTAGGCCGCCCTACGGAAGGGGAATATGATGAAGCGTTTTCTTTAGCGCCAGTTGTTGATTACCTTAATGAAGCACTTGAACAAAATGTACGTCTTGAAAAAGATTACTTAAATGGCGTTGAAATTGCTGATAATGAAGTGGTCGTTTTTGAAAACGTACGCTTTAATGTTGGCGAAAGCAAAGATGACGAAGCGTTATCTAAAAAGCTTGCTGCATTATGTGATGTGTATGTAATGGATGCATTTGGTACCGCCCATCGTGCTCAAGCGTCTACCCATGGCGTTGGTTTATTTGCAGATGTTGCTTGTGCAGGCCCACTATTGGCGGCTGAATTAGAGGCATTAGGTAAAGCACTTGATAACCCAGCTCGTCCATTAGTGGCGATTGTGGGCGGCTCTAAAGTATCAACTAAACTAACAGTACTTGATTCACTTTCAACGATTGTTGATCAATTAGTCACTGGTGGCGGTATTGCAAATACCTTTATTGCTGCGGCAGGCTACCCGGTTGGTAAGTCATTATACGAAGCTGACCTAATTGATGAAGCAAATAAGCTAAGTGCGGCTGCTAAAAGTAATAATGGTGAAATACCAGTACCTACTGATGTGGTTGTTGGCAATGAGTTTTCAGAATCAGCCGTTGCAACATTAAAAGATGTTAGCGAAGTAACAGACACAGATATGATTTTTGATATTGGCCCAGATACAGCGAGCAAACTTGCAAAAATTATTGCTAATGCAGGTACTGTTGTATGGAATGGTCCGGTAGGTGTATTTGAATTTGACCAGTTTGGTAATGGCACCCGTGCTATTGCTCAAGCAATCGCTAATTCAAATGCGTTCTCAATAGCTGGTGGCGGTGATACGTTAGCAGCGATTGATAAATACGGCATTGCCGATAAAATTTCGTATATTTCAACTGGCGGTGGTGCTTTCCTTGAGTTTTTAGAAGGGAAAAAATTACCAGCAGTTGCTATGCTTGAACAACGCGCTAAGTAATTAGCGTTTACTCAATGTAGTTAGCAATCGTTAGTTTAGGCTGCTAACTACACTGAGTGTGATCAGATATTAAATACCTCTCACCCTTATTTAATAGCTGGTTTTGTATAACGGTAGATTTGGCAAGAGCCAATACTATCGAGGTGCAGTGATTGCACCGAACTCAACTATTCCGTTCGAACTAGGTAGTTTTGCGCGTGCGCAGCTATCGACAATTTGGAGAATACCAAATGGCTTTAATCAGTATGCGACAACTTCTTGATCATGCAGCTGAACATGGTTATGGCGTACCAGCATTTAACGTTAATAACCAAGAGCAGATCCGCGCTATTATGATGGCGGCTGACAAAACTAACAGCCCAGTAATTGTACAAGGTTCAGCTGGCGCTCGTGCCTATGCTGGTGCCCCATTTATACGTCATATGATTTTAGCTGCGATTGAAGAGTGGCCACATATTCCAGTGGTAATGCATCAAGATCACGGTACCTCACCTGGCGTTTGCCAACGTTCAATTCAATTAGGTTTTTCATCAGTGATGATGGATGGCTCGTTAATGAGCGATGGTAAAACACCATCATCATATGAGTATAACGTTGATGTAACGCGTAAAACTGTTGAACTTGCACACTCTTGTGGTGTGTCTGTTGAAGGCGAGTTAGGTGTGCTAGGCTCACTTGAAACTGGCGAAGCTGGCGAAGAAGATGGCGTTGGTGCTGAAGGTAAACTAACCACAGATCAAATGCTAACTGATCCAGAAGAAGCGGCCGATTTTGTAAGTAAAACCCATGTTGATGCCTTAGCGATTGCGTGTGGTACTTCACACGGCGCGTATAAATTTACACGTCCGCCAACGGATGATATTTTGGCGATTGATCGTATTAAAGCGATCCACGCACGAATTCCTAACACTCACTTAGTTATGCACGGTTCATCATCAGTGCCGCAAGAATGGCTTGAGATCATCAACCAATATGGTGGTGAGATCCCAGAAACCTATGGTGTGCCAGTTGAGCAGATCGTTGAGGGAATTAAGTTTGGTGTGCGTAAAGTAAATATCGATACAGACTTACGATTAGCATCTACAGGGGCTATTCGTCGCCATCTTGCGCTTAATCCAGCAAACTTTGATCCACGTAAGTATTTAGCTGAAGCGACAAAAGCAATGACAGAGATCTGTGTTGCACGTTATGAGTCATTTGGTACAGCGGGTCAAGCAGGTAAGATCAAACCAATCTCACTTGATGAGATGCACCTTAAATATTTAACGGGTGAATTAGATCCGAAAATTAAATAATTTAATTTATTAAGTTATAAAACAGCCAGTAGTGTTAAAGCTACTGGCTTTTTTATGCCTGATCGTAAAAGATCATTATTTTACCAAGCAGGGGCTTTGGGATCATTACTTTACTAACTGTGCTTTGTTGAGATCAGATTTTTACTAAGGATCAGCTTGATTGGCAGAGGTTTTGTTATAAAAATAGCCATTTCAAAGCTTTGTTGTATAAATGATCAACAACTTATGGCTTTGGCTAGGTAAAACACTGATCCCAGATCTAACTCGGTTGGTAAACGAATGATCCCTGAAATGAAACTTGGTAGGATTTTGATCTCTGTTAATGATCACCGATGTTAATAGGCGTTTTAATTGAGTTAGAGTGTGAAGATGCTTTCGTGGCTTACATCGTGATACTGTATAGTTGATTATTGAAAGGGGAATTTAATACAAAGTAGTAATGTAGCAATTATAAAGTATGATTTTTAAATGTGAAATTTGATAATGTATGCTAATTTTGTACCTTAAAAGGGTTTATTTTGCATTTTTTACCCCGCATTTCGATTTACACGTTACACTTTCATAAAAATGTCATACTTAGTCATAATAATGAAAACTAGTTCGATAACGAAAGAGATAAATTGGAATGTCACGTAAAGTACTTGTCGTCGATGACGAAGCACCGATCAGAGAGATGCTGGTTTTTGTATTAGAGCAAAATGGTTTTCAAGCGATTGAAGCGGAAGATTACGATTCAGCCATTGCAGCGATGGTAGAGCCTTATCCAGATATGGTGTTATTAGATTGGATGCTACCAGGTGGTAGTGGAATTCAAATTGCTAAAAAGTTTAAGCAAAGTGAATATACTCGCCAAATTCCTATTATTATGCTGACTGCTCGCGGCGAAGAAGAAGATAAAGTTCGCGGTCTTGAAGTCGGTGCTGATGATTATGTTACTAAACCATTTTCACCAAAAGAATTAATGGCGCGTATTAAAGCCGTTATTCGTCGTGTGTCGCCTACTTCATTGGAAGAAGCGATTGATGTACATGGTTTACGTCTTGATCCTATTTCACACCGTGTTACCTCTGAAGGTAGCGAGTTGGATATGGGACCGACAGAATTTCGCTTATTGCATTTCTTTATGACTCACCCTGAACGTGTTTATAGCCGTGAACAGCTACTAGATAACGTATGGGGGACTAATGTCTATGTTGAAGATAGAACCGTAGACGTGCATATTCGTCGCTTACGCAAAGCGATTGCACCGCTTGGTCATGACCGTTTAGTACAAACTGTACGTGGTGCAGGCTATCGTTTTTCCAGTAAATTATAAGTGTCATGGAGATGACCAAGCCAATAATTAATTTTGGCTTAAATTTACTTACTCTAAGGTAAAGTGAGTGTATGTATCGAGTTGTTAATAAGCAGGCGTTAGCAAAGCGTCTGTTTATCTATTTCCTACCTTTATTATTAATTGGCGTGCTTATTGGTGCGCCATTTTTGCTTTTATTTTTAGGATCTTTTTCACTGCTTGTTTGGCATTATCATCAACTCTATCGGCTCAGTGATTGGCTATTGAATCAACGTAGTTTTAATCCACCTGAAGGCGAGGGGGCATGGGAGCAAGTATTTGAAGGGATCTACCATTTACAACATCGCAACCGTAAAAAACGTAATGAATTAGCTGATTTGATCCGTCGTTTTCGCGATGGCGCAGAAGCAGTGCCTGATGCGGTTATTGTTCTACAACGTGATTTAAGTATTGTTTGGTGTAATCAACTAGCTTTGAAAGTGCTTGGATTACAGTGGCCAGCGGATCATGGTCAACGGCTTGACAACCTTATTCGCGATCCTAAATTTGCAAAATACATGCAAACGGAATTGTTTGATGAAGCATTAGAACTTGAAAGTGGTCACAGTGTTGAGCAAGTTTTAGAGTTTCGGGTAATGCCATATGCCAGCTCACAATTAATGGTTGTTGTGCGTGATGTCACGCGACTGAAGCAACTTGAGCAAATGCGCAAAGACTTTGTTGCCAATGTATCTCATGAGCTACGTACGCCATTAACCGTTGTTACTGGTTACTTAGAAATGTTTGATGGCGATATGGTGCCACCACCGGCAATGTGGAATAAAGCACAAGGTACTATGCTTGAACAGTGTAAACGCATGGATAGCTTGGTAAATCAGCTATTGTCGTTATCACGTATTGAAGGCGCTCGACGTCAAGATAATGATAAAGCGATCAATGTACCGCAGTTACTTAGCTATATTAGGACTGAAGCACAATCATTGAATCAAGACAAAGGGCATGAGTTGATATTTGATATTGATGCTAACGTCGATATAAAAGGCGCTGAAGAGGAGCTGCGCAGTGCCTTCTCTAATTTAGTGTTTAATGCTATTCATTATACCAAGGCGGGCGGTAAAATAACCGTAAGCTGGAAGCTAAAAGATAATCAAGCGTACTTTTCAGTAGTTGATAATGGCGATGGTATTGCACCAGAGCATATTAATCGTTTAACTGAGCGTTTTTATCGGGTTGATAAAGCACGTAGTCGTACCACCGGTGGCTCAGGGCTGGGTTTAGCCATCACCAAACATGTATTAACTCGTCACGATAGCCAATTGATAATTAAAAGTAAATTAGGCGAAGGATCATGTTTTTCGTTTGCTTTTAGTCGTGAAAAAACAGTGCTATTAAATAATTGAGCCAAAAAGCCAAAGTCATAAAAGTGTCATTTTAGAGTAATCTAACTGTCATCTATTCTCTTTAGAGTAGACGACAGTTAAGAAATGGACGAACAAAATCGGAGCAACCTAATGAGATTTAAAAACCTAGTAGCCGCAATGGGTGTGGCAGTAACAACATTTGTATCTGCACAAGCAATGGCAGTAGATACAGTTATTCCTGAGTATCAAAAAACCAGTGGTATTTCAGGTAATTTTTCATCTGTGGGCTCTGATACTTTAGCCAACATGATGACCTTTTGGGCTGAAGAATATAAACGTATTTACCCAAATGTGAACATCCAAATTCAAGCGGCTGGTTCATCTACTGCGCCACCGGCATTGACAGAAGGCACAGCAAACTTTGGCCCGATGAGCCGCAGAATGAAATCAAAAGAAATCGAAGCGTTTGAAAAACGTTACGGTTATAAACCTACTGAAGTACGTGTAGCGATTGATGCATTGGCAGTATTTGTTCATAAAGACAATCCAATTGAAGGTTTACGTATCGACCAAATCGATGCGATTTTCTCTTCAACTCGTAAATGTGGTGCTGATGCAGATGTGACTCGTTGGAGTGATGTAGGTTTAACGGGGAATTGGGCTGCAAAAGACATTCAGCTTTATGGCCGTAATTCTGTATCTGGTACTTACGGATACTTTAAAAACAAAGCGCTATGTAAAGGTGACTTCCGTAACAACGTGAACGAGCAACCAGGTTCAGCATCGGTAGTGCAATCAATTTCTTCATCAGTGAATGCAATTGGTTACTCAGGTATCGGTTATAAAACATCAGGCGTACGTACTGTACCACTGGCGAAAAAAGGCGATAACTTTGTTGATGCAACACTTGAAAATGTAGCAACAGGTAAATACCCACTGTCGCGCTTTTTATATGTTTATGTGAATAAACACCCGAATAAACCGCTTGCACCTATTGAAGCAGAGTTCTTAAAAATGGTGTTATCACAAGATGGCCAAAAAATTGTAGAGAAAGATGGTTATGTACCACTTTCTGGCAAGATGGCAATGGGCGAACTTAAGAAGCTAGGTCTTCTTTAAACTTAACGCCAACTATGAGTTAATAAAAAACCGCGCAATGTAAATTGCGCGGTTTTTTTATATCAACTAGGTTCAGGTTAGTTAAACAG
>NZ_JACJDM010000109.1:0-3978 GCF_014163545.1 Pseudoalteromonas sp. SR45-6 | reverse complement strand
ACATTAATTTAACTTTTTACTGTTTTTATTGTTTTTTTTATTGTTGTTTTGTTTTGTAAATGTTAAATATATATACCCCAATTATTAATGGGGTATATAAATAATAACATTTAGGGATTCAATAATGATACAAGTGAACAAATTATTTAAAAAAGCTGCAGTTTGCGCAGCAATTTGCTCTTCATTAACTTTTTACAGTGCAACTGCATTAGCAGGAAACGTTGATGGTGCGATTAAAGGGGTTGTAACTCAACAATCAAGTTCAGCGCCTATTGCTGGGGCAACTGTTACTATTTCTAACAAAGAAAATGGTTATGTTAAACAGTTGATTGTAGATTCTAAGGGGCAATTTAACTTAGGTTCAATTCCAATCGGTAATTATGATATTAAAATAGAAAAAGATGGCTATCAGACATCTGTGTTAAATGATGTAAATATTGCAATTGGTAAGTCTTCGTCTCTTGAAATTAATATGGTTGCAGGTGACTTCGAAGTTATTTCTGTGACTGGTAGCCGAATTGCACGTGTTGACGTTACAAACTCAGAAGCATCATTTAATATTTCCGCAGATGAATTATCGCGCTTACCTGTTGCTCAAGATATTACATCTGTTGCAATGCTATCTCCCGGCGTAAATTTAGGTGATGCACGGTTTTCAGATGCTAAAGGTAGTTCATTAGGTAGTTTTGGCGGTGCTTCTCAAGCTGAAAATGTTTATTATGTAAATGGTCTTAATATGACCAATTTCCGCAATGGTGTTGGCGGGTCTACTATTCCATTTTTGGCTTATGACTCTTTCCAGATTAAAACAGGTGGTTACTCAGCTGAATTTGGACGCTCTACTGGTGGTGTTGTTAGCTCTGTAACAAAAAGTGGCTCTAACGAGTTCCATTTTGGTTTACAGCATACACAAAATCTTGATTCGCTCTATGGGAAACGTCCAAACTCTTATTATTTAGCTGATGATTGTAGCTATAAAGCTGAAAATGGTGACGTTGTTGAAGATTGTGCCAACCGAATTGGTGATATTATTACCGATAATAGTGGTGATTCAAGAGAGTCAAGAAAAACAGATCTTTTTGCAAGTGGTGCGTTAATTGAAGATACTTTATTTTTCTATGGTCTATATGAATTTAGAGAGACAAATTACGATGACATCCAAACTCGTGGGACAACATTATTAAATCGTAATGATGACGACCCTTATTATTTAGCCCGTCTTGACTGGAACATCAATGAAGACCATACCTTGATGGGATGGATTTTCAAAGATGAAACAACTGAAAATTCGACAACATATGATAGGGATGAAAATGGTGTTTTAGATACAGAAAACACTTCATCATCTAGTTCATTAACTGGAGGCACTAGTTGGTCAATACGTTATAATGGTAATATTACGGATTATTTTTCAGTGTCTGCTATGGCGGGTAAAGTTGAATTTAATGATACAACCCGTTCAGATGGTGCAGATTGTCCTGCAATCATTGATGCTCAAAATGGACAAAATCTTGGTTGTTGGGATCCTTCAGCATTTCAGATATCAACAAATAGTGACGAACGTAAGCAATATAGAATTGATTTTGAATGGCTAGTAGCTGATGATCATCAGTTACGTTTTGGTTATGATGCAGAGAAAAACACTTCAACTAGTGAAGTAGAGCTTTCTGGTGGAATTTATTACCGATATATTGGTTATGATGCCGGTGCGATTTTACCAAATGGTTATGAGATTCAAGATTCAGGCCGGTATGTTCGTGTACGTAATTACAATGTTGGCGGTGAGTTTGACATCAATAACGAAGCATTTTATATCGAAGATACTTGGAATATAACCGACCGCCTAACTGCAACTATTGGTTTCCGTTGGGATAGCTTTGAAAATCTTAATGCAAGTGGTGATACATTTGTTAAAATAGACAATCAATTTGCACCGCGCTTAGGGTTAGCTTATGATCTGTTTGGTGATGGCGAGCACAAAGTATTTGCTAATGCCGGACGTTACTTTTTACCTGTTGCTTCAAACACTAATGTTCGCTTAGCTGGTGCAGAGTTATATACTCATGATTACTACACAATACAAAGTGAAGGTACTGACGGTGTTCCTGTTTTAGGAGATAAACTAGGTGATACTGACGTAATTGGAGATGGAACGACTCCAAGTCCTGTAAGTGTTCGCGATAGTGGCTTAGCCCCAATGTATCAAGATGAGCTTATCTTAGGGTATCAAGGTATGATAAACGATGATTGGTCTTTTGGTGTTAAGTATACACGTCGTGAAGTTCAAAGTATTATTGATGATGGTAGTATGATTGAAGCATTTAAAAGTATTGGTTTAGAGGGGGCTGCAGCTAATCATTTCTTACTATTTAATCCTGGCGAAAGCGTATCATTCCAGTATGATTATAATGGCGATGGAACTCTTGAGGATTATAACTTTAGTGCTGAACAATTAGGTTACCCAGACGCTAAGCGTAGTTATAACTCAGTTGACTTGATGTTAGAAAGAGCATGGGATGGTGTGTGGATGTTTAACGCAACTTATACATGGGCTCAAAGCTACGGCAACGCAGAAGGTTATGTTAAATCAGATAATGGTCAAGATGATGCTGGCCTAACAACTGATTGGGATTACCCTTATCTAATGGATGGTGCTAATGGTTATCTACCTAATGACCGTCGTCATGCATTAAAACTATTTGGTTCTTATTCTGTTACTGATAATTTATTAGTTGGCGTAAATGCAAATATTACTTCAGGCCGTCCACGTAACGCGTTAGGTGCTGGGTATGCACCTGATCAATCTCAATATCAATATGGCGATACTTACTATGTAGGTGATACTAAATTTTCGCGCGGTAGCTTTGGTCGTACGCCTTGGACATCAACCATTAATGCTAATGTTAAATATGATTTAAGCAGTTTTGCAGCGTTTGATTCAGCATATGTTGCTCTTAATGTTTATAACTTATTTGATGCTTCAAATGTAACTACGTATGAAGAACTTGCAGAAGAGGACGCAGCATTTAACTCTAATGCAAAATTTGGCAGTGCTTTATACTTCCAATCTCCACGTCGAGTTGAAGTTGTATTTAATATGATGTTTTAGTGATTAATCTAAATAAAATTAACATTTGATAACAAGCACTATACTTACTGTATAGTGCTTTTTCGTTAACTCAAAGTTTAGAAATAGGTTCCGATATGAGAAATTTAAATTTAATGGTGTTATTAGTTTTATTAATTTCTTTGGTGGCTTGTGTAAGTTTGCCAATTAAGAAGGATATTAGAGAAGGACATTTTAGATTAAAGAATTTTCAGTTTGAGCAAGGAAAAAAACGGGAGTATGTTTATCTAATGTGTAATAGTAAATCGCCATCTCAATGGGTCACTGCAAGACAATATGAAGCGGGACGTCATATACTATGGGTTAAAGCTTCTATAGGCAGTAGAGATTTTTCGTCCGCCGAAAGAAATGCATTTGTAAAGTTTGAAGTAGATCTAGAGTCTGGTAAAGATTATCAACTCAATAGAGAGATTGTTGGTGACAGTATTATTATTTGGATAGCAGAAGGGAACGGCTCAAATATTAATATTTTAGAGAAATTAACATCACCGTTAACGCGTCCATTAGTTATAGAAGAGCGCTTGAGGAAAGACCAGTGTTTAGAAGGTACAATTTAAAGTTAAACAGTAATTAAATTATTTATATTTGGGCTAAATTAGCCTATCCTCTAGGCTCATTCATCAGTGAGCTTAAAGCATGATAGATAAGGCGTTATTACTTAAAACTCGCGAGTTATCAGATCGATTAATCGCCCTACAAACCCCGATCCGTATCTTAGATGCGATAAATTGGGATAAAAGCATAAAAGAAGAGTTTTTTAGACAAAAATGTCAAAAAAATCCACTGGTTGATAAAGCCTATTATCAGCAACGGGATCTAGGTTTTGTACCTAGCGAGCTACGCCAAGCATT
>NZ_JACJDM010000108.1:0-4384 GCF_014163545.1 Pseudoalteromonas sp. SR45-6 | reverse complement strand
TGGAGTTCGGACGGTGCTCTTCCGATCTAAAACCGCTGATTAAGCGGTTTTTTTATGCCTGTATAAAAGAACCGCTTAATCAGCGGTTTTTATCAAACAATTACATATTACTTAATAACACGTAAGTGTGAGCCTTTTTTCTTTTCAGGCTTAGAAGGAGCTGGCTCGTCAGGTAATAATTCATCTGCGATATCAACACTTTCTAACTCAGCTGCAAACTCGTCTTCATCTTCTAAAAACTCATCTGCAGTAAACACAGTGCCTTCACCGTTTTCGCGGGCATAGATCGCAAGCACGGCACCAATTGGCACGTATACTTGCATTGGCTGACCACCAAAGCGGGCACTAAAGCTTAACTGCTGATTATCCATTGAGAATTGTGTGACAGCTGATGGGCTAATATTCAACACAATTTGTCCATCTTGAACAAACTGTGTTGGTATTTGCACGGCTGGAAAATCAGCATTAACCACTAAATGCGGTGTACACTGATTATCAACAATCCAATCAAAGAAAGCACGAAGTAAATAAGGACGATTAGGCGTCATTACAAACGGATCTCGCGCTCAGTTTCAGTAAGAGAAGCTTGGAATGATTCACGCTCAAATAAACGGATCATATATTCTTTCATCTCTTTAGAACCTGCACCAGTTAGCTCAATACCAAGCTCTGGTAAACGCCATAGTAATGGTGCTAAGTAACAATCAACTAAACTAAACTCTTCACTCATAAAGTAAGGAGCTTCAGTAAAGATTGCTGAAACAGCAAGTAAAGCTTCTGTTAGTTCTTTACGCGCTTGCGCTGATTCAGCGCCATTAGCATAAATTTTAGCAGCAAGGCTGTACCAATCTGTGTCGATGCGATGCATCATTAAACGGCTGCGGCCACGCATTACCGGATAAACAGGCATTAGTGGAGGGTGAGGAAAACGTTCATCAAGGTATTCCATGATGATGTTTGCCTGATATAAACCAAGCTCACGGTCAATCAGTGTTGGCACTGTACCGTAAGGGTTAATTTCATGAAGTGCTTCTGGCAGGTTGTCCTTTTCGGCCAGATGAATATCTACACTTACGCCTTTTTCAGCAAGTACAATGCGTACTTGATGGCTATACATACAGTTAGCACCAGAAAAAAGGGTCATTACAGGGCGCTTATTGGCAGCTACGGCCATGCCTACCTCCATTAAATAACAAAAACAGCAAAAGGGGCTTAAGCCCCTATTGCAAAATTACCTTTAAATATGTTCAAAATTAATGAACATCTCTCCAGTATTCTTTCTTCAACATGAATGCCAAGATAAATAGGATAACTAAGAATCCGATAACCTTGATACCTAACGCTTCTGATTCAAGACGTGAAGGTTCACCCACGTACTCAAGGAAGTTAGTTAAGTCACGAGCCGCTTGATCGTACTCGTCTACACTCATTTCGCCAGTCCCATCTGTTTCAGTACCAATAACTTTAGTCACAGTGTGACCATGTTCTTCGACTTCTTCAGTAATAGGCGTTGGTAAACCTTGCAGTTCTTGCAAAACGTGAGGCATACCTACCGATGGGAAAACAATATTGTTAACTCCAAACGGACGAGATTCATCTTTATAAAATGACTTTAAGTACGTGTAAATATAATCCGGAGATTTTACACGTGCAATTAGAGTTAGATCCGGCGGAGCCGCACCAAACCATTTTGCTGCATCATCTTTAGTAATTGCGTTAGTGATATGGCTACCAACTTTTGAACCGTCAAAAATTAACTGCTCAAGGCCAACGGCTGTTGGAATACCGATATCACGGAAAGTACGCTCATAACGCTGATACTGCATTTGGTGACAACCAAGACAGTAGTTCATGAACAACTTTGCACCACGTTGCAACGAAGGCTGATCAGTTAGGTCATTACCGGCTTCCATTAATGGAACCGATGGACCTGCCGCCATTGCCGGCAATACGTTTATTGATAAAGCAAATAAACCGATAATTAGCTTTTTCATCATTTCGTTAACCTCTCTGGCAATGGCTTAGTTTTTTCATTCTTACTGTATACAAACAACAGTACGAAGAACATAAAGTAAGTCACAGTACAGATTTGTGAAATGATCGTCTTCATATCAGTTTGTGGAGTTGCACCCACCCAACCAAGAAGCACGAAAGTAACAACAAAACCTGCGATGTTCCATTTATGGAAGCCACAACGGTAACGAACCGATTTCACTGTGCCACGGTCAAGCCAAGGTAATAACGCCAGCACTACAATCGATGCACCCATCGCAGCAACACCAATTAGTTTATCTGGGATTGCACGTAAGATTGCATAGAATGGCGTAAAGTACCAAACTGGGAAAATATGTTCAGGTGTTTTAAGTGGGTTTGCCGCTTCAAAGTTTGGTCCTTCAAGGAAGAAACCATTCATCGCAGGCATAAAGAACACCACCCAACAAAACAAGATTAAGAAACCAACCACACCCACAATATCTTTTACTGTGTAATAAGGATGGAACGGAATCGCATCAACAATATCTTTCTTGTCAGTGTAATACTCATGGAATTTAAATTTAGGCTTATCTTCTTCAGCAACAGAGCCTTTCTTACGCTTGATCTCAACGCCGTCAGGGTTATTTGAACCCACTTCGTGCAGTGCCACAATGTGTAAGAATACTAAAATTACGATAACCAATGGTAAAGCAATAACATGTAATGCAAAGAAGCGGTTAAGCGTTGCACCTGATATTACATAATCACCACGGATCCAAAGTGTTAAGTCATCACCAATAACCGGAATAGCCCCGAATAGTGAAATGATTACCTGTGCACCCCAGAATGACATTTGACCCCATGGTAATAAGTAACCCATGAATGCTTCAGCCATTAACGCTAAGAAGATAAACATACCGAATAACCACAGTAATTCACGTGGTTTTTGGTAAGAACCGTAGATCATGCCACGGAACATATGCATATATACAACGATGAAAAACGCTGATGCACCTGTTGAGTGCAAATAACGTAGTAACCAGCCGTATTCTACATCACGCATGATGTATTCTACTGAAGCGAATGCGCCCTCAGAAGACGGAACAAAGTTCATCGTTAACCAAATCCCGGTAAGAATTTGGTTTACTAGTACTAACATGGCCAATGAGCCAAAGAAATACCAGAAGTTAAAGTTTTTCGGTGCTGGATACTGTGCAATATGCATGTTCCAAACACGTGTCATTGGGATACGGTCGTCTATCCAACCAATAATTTTACCGAACATTAGGCTACCCCTTTTTCTTCGCCCACTAAAATAGTGGTATCATCAAGAAATGTGTAAGGTGGTATTTCTAAGTTTAACGGGGCAGGTACCGATTTAAATACACGGCCAGCCATATCAAATTTAGAACCGTGACATGGACAGTAGAAACCATCATCTGTTCCCTCAACCTTTTCACCAAAATTACCTTGGAAAAAGCCAGGTGAACACCCTAAATGCGTACAAATACCTACCGCGAGAAATATCTCAGGGCGTAATGAACGGAAATCATTGGTTGATGATTCTAATTGTTGTGGCTCTTGCGATTGCGGATCACGAAGTTGACCTTCGTGTTCTTTCATCTGCTCAAGCATTTTAGGGGTTCGTGATACAACCCATACAGGTTTACCACGCCACTCGACACGTATTAATTGTCCCGGCTCAAGTTTGCTGATATCTACTTCTACAGGCGCACCCGCAGATTTAGCTCGCTCACTTGGATTCCAAGACGCAATAAAAGGAACAGCAGCCCCAGCCGCACCAACACCACCTACAACAGAGGTAGCTATGGTTAAAAAGCGACGTCGGCCATTGTCTACAGGCGCATTGCTCATCCACTTATCTCCACTATGATTCTCAACACTTGCTATATTGAGAACATCAGTTACAGCAGGTTAATTTTTCGAAATTTTAAAATAGAAGCGATCATAATTAAAACCCTTGATTAAAACAAGGTTATTAACAGCCTCATGCTCGAATAATCCCGACTTTATCAACTAATTGACTAAGTTAGCTCGAGCATAGAGCCGTTTCTATGATATGACTTTTACAAAAACAATATACTGACCAAGATCAACCTCACTAAAAGGAAGCAGATAAACTGCACATGGTGCTGTTGAACTCACTCACATTACTTGCCAGACAATTGTAGCAAAAAAATTCATCAATTAACTGACGGATTTACACTTATTACGATAATTATTGAACTTTTTTTAAAGTTATACGCAACAAAGGCAGTAGCAGGTTGACTTTATTAACTTTTACAATATCTGCCAAGCCGGAATAAATAACTTTTGTAACTGTATCATTATCGAGATATACACTTGAATAAGAAACTAATGTTCCTGAACGAACAGTTTTATGACCTTC
>NZ_JACJDM010000107.1:0-4398 GCF_014163545.1 Pseudoalteromonas sp. SR45-6 | reverse complement strand
GCTTACCGCTTACCGCTTACCGCTTACCGCTTATTCCCTATTCTTTCAATTAATGATAGCGCTGTCATTTTATCTTTTATATGATGGAGGTGAATAAATAATAATAAATAACAGATTACGTGGGGGGAAATGCGTAGTCTTAGGGTATACAACGAGGAGAGAGCAATGGATTTTAAAAAGCGAACTTTAGCAAGTTTGATCGCGATAATGCCATTAATGGCGCAGGCGCAGTTTTCGCAAAATGATGTGAATAACTTTGCCAAAGAAACCACCCTGACATTTGCTGTGGTTGATAACTTTCATAATAAAGCCGCTGGTTTTTTAGGGACAATTACACTAAACAACCAATCTGATGTTGCACTTCCTGCAGGTGAAAGTGACTGGCAGTTGTATATTCACTCAGTTCGTAAGATCAGTACTGAGCTAGTTGCGGGTTTAAATATTGAACACGTAAATGGCGATTTACACCGCATTACCCCAACTAAAAACTTTACAGGGTTAGCTTCAGGTAAAAGCTTAGTACTTGAGTTTGACGCTCAAGTTTGGGTGGTTGCTTATTCTGACTTTATGCCACGTGCTTTTTTTGTCTCTGGTGATAATAAACCGGCTATTTTTGCAAATACTGACAGTGAAGATATGACCCAGTTTGTTGCACCGTTTGAGCGTGAAAATCAACTGCGCCGTTATAACGAGCCAAAAGATTTAACGGTATTAGTCACCCCACAAGTGCGTTTTGAGCGTAATCAACAAACGACAAGTCAAGTATCGCAACAAGACGCATTAAAGCGGATCATTCCAAAGCCACAAAAAGTAGAGTTTAATCGCGGTACTGCAACACTTGATAGCAGCTGGCAGATCACTTTCCAAGGTCAGTTAAAGAACGAAGTCATGGTGTTTATGCAAGATTTGCAAGATGACTATGGCCTGACCTTAAAAGCCCAGCCAGATCACATCAAACTAGCAAAAGAAAAACTGATCAGCTTAAAAGTAAATCCACAGTTGGCCGGTGGTAAATCAGAAAGTTACACTCTTGAGATAGATGACGATCGTATTGAAATTGTTGGGAGTGATAATGCCGGTGTATTCTATGCCATGCAGAGCTTACTTAATCTACTCCCGGCAAATAGCCAAGGTATTGTAGACATTCCACAACTTGAGATTGAAGACAGCCCTCGTTATACCTGGCGTGGCATGCACTATGATAATGGCCGCAATTACCACGGCAAAGACGCTATGTTCAAATTAGTTGAGCAAATGGCGCGTTATAAAATGAATAAACTACATTGGCACTTTTCAGAAGATGAAGGTTGGCGCTTAGAAATTCCAGGATTACCAGAGCTAACTGATATTGGTGGTTATCGCTGTTTTGACCTTGAAGAAAAAGAATGTCTGTTAACACAGCTAGGAACCGGACCATTTAAATCGGGCTCAGGTAATGGTTACTTAACTCGTAGTGAGTTTGTTGAATTATTAAAGTTTGCTAAAGACCGCCATATTCAGATTATTCCAGAAATTGAAGGGCCGGGGCATGCTCGCGCATCAATTAAAGCAATGGAAGCACGTTATCATAAGCTTGCCGATGAGGCGCAACGAGTAGCCAAAAATAAGCTTGTTAATAAAAAGAATGCGGGGAAAGAGACTCAGCAGATAGATATCAGTGCTGCAACCCAGTATTTATTGAGTGATCCAAAAGACACCTCGGTTTATATGACGGTGCAAAACTACAAAGATAACTCGATGAACGTATGTATGGATTCAACCTACGCCTTTTTAGATAAGGTTACCTACGAATTACAACAAATGTACCGCGAAGCCGGTGTGCAATTGACTAACTTGCACTTTGGTGGTGATGAAGTAGGGGCCGGTTCATGGGTTGGCTCGCCAATATGCCAAGCAATGTTTGCCGATCCAAATAATGGTGTTGCCGGTGCCGCAGATCTTAAACCTTACTTTACACAACGTGTGGCCAAGTTACTTGAAAAACGCGGGATTTCGCCTGGCGCATGGGAAGATGGTTTAATGTATGACCAAACAAACCCATTTAAGCGCGACGAGTTTCCAAACAAAACCTTTACAGCAAACGTCTGGGACAATATTTGGGAGTGGGGTGTTGCAGACAGAGCTTATCGCCTTGCCAATGCTGGCTACCAAGTGATTCTATCGCATGGTACACACTTATACTTTGACCATCCTTATGAAGCTCACCCAGAAGAACGTGGGTATTATTGGGCAACTCGCTATACCGATACTAAAAAAGCATTTAATTATATGCCAGACGATGTGTATGCAAATGCAGATTACACCCGAACACGGGAGCCGATAGATAACCTTGAAGCTTTAGTTGGTCGTCCACTACCAAAATTAGAAAAGCCAGAAAACATCTTAGGTATGCAAGGACAAGTTTGGTCTGAAACTATTCGAACCGAAGATCAAGTATTGGCAATGATATTCCCGCGTATTCTGTCTGTCGCTGAGCGTGCATGGCATAAAGCACCATGGGAAGGCGAGCAGGTTGATCGTAAAAGCCAAGAAAAAGACTGGGCACAATTCTCTGCTGCAGTTGGTTTGAAAGAGCTTAATAAATTGGCCAATGCAGGCATAACTTTACATTTGCCGGTACCCGGTGGCGTGATTAACAATGGTCAGCTTGAGGTTAATACGCCATTTACATATTTAAATACCGAGTATAGTTTAGATAATGGCGCGAGTTGGCAGCAATATACAGCTCCGATCAGTGTTTCTGAACAGCAGTCTGTAGCATTACGTAGTAGCTTAGATAGCAAACTAAAAAGCAGAATTACTCATATAAATTAATATATTAGTAACTAATTACGTTTTGAAAGGGCCATAAAGGCCCTTTTTTGTGTCGTTGTAAAATAAATTGTTACTAGTAATATGGCTGTAATTAACGTAAAGTTTTATGGCAGCGCTGTCATTTTTGTTTCGACATTGTCATTTAAATGTCGCCAAGGTGTTATAAAATACAGCAACGCTAATCGTCGATTTAAGTTTTTTGAACTTAATTGCAATAAATAATTATAACGATAGCTCGCAATAAGAAGAAGTTTTATGGAAGCCACAGTGTCAAAAATAAATAAACAAAGTAATTTTATACCCATGGCCATTGTTGCCACTTTATTTTTTATCCTAGGTTTTGCAACCTGGTTAAATGGTTCACTAATGCCATACTTAAAACAAGTATTACAGCTGAGTCCATTTCAAGCCTCACTGATTTTATTCTCGTTTTATATAGCGGTGACGTTTACTGCTGTACCGTCGGCGATGATCATTCGTAAAGTCGGTTATAAAAATGGCATGGCACTCGGTATGGCAACCATGATGGTGGCAGGTTTATTATTTATTCCAGCTGCAAAAACTCAAGTATTTGTGCTGTTTTTATTTGCGCAGTTGGTTATGGGGGCAGGGCAAACCTTGTTGCAAACTGCAGTTAACCCGTATGTTGTTCGGATTGGGCCTGAGGAATCGGCCGCAGCACGTGTGAGCATCATGGGGATATTGAATAAAGGCGCTGGCGTGATTGCGCCAATCGTATTTACAGCGTTAATTCTAAGCGATTTTACTGGCCTTGTTGGTAAAGATTTATCACAAGCTGAAATTGATTCAATGGCAAATAGTTTAATTTATCCTTATTTATGGTTAGCGCTATTTATTGGTGCATTGGCATTTGCAGTGACAAAAATGCCATTACCAGAGCTTATTGATGATGAGGAGCAAGGTGCTAAAGGACAAGTAAAAGAAGCACTTTCTCACCCAAGCCTAGCATTAGGTGTGGTTGCATTATTCGTTTATGTAGCCGTGGAGGTGATTGCAGGCGATACCATTGGTACTTTTGCATTGTCGCTAGGTATTGAAAAATATAGTGTCATGACCTCTTATACAATGAGCTGCATGGTGTTAGGTTATATAGTTGGTATTGTGCTTATTCCGCGTGTTATTTCGCAGCAAGCAGCGCTAAGTGTGTCTGCAATTTTAGGCTGTGTATTAACACTTGCCGTGGTATTTAGCGATACTAGTTCAGTTGTGATCGCAACAGCGCTTGGTTTAGAAGTGCAATTACCAGATACACTATTGATGATAGCTGTGTTAGGATTTGCTAATGCTATTGTATGGCCTGCGGTATGGCCGTTAGCGTTGTCTGGGTTAGGTAAATTAACCAGTGTTGGTTCTGGCCTGCTTGTAATGGGCATCGCCGGTGGGGCATTTGGTCCTCTATTTTGGGGTCTAGCAAGTGGTGGTGTGGATTCTGCCGCGGCCCAGCAGGGCGCTTATATCGTAATGTTACCTTGTTATTTATTCATTCTTTTCTATGCTGTAAAAGGGCACAAGATGAAAAGCTGGAAATAAGATTAAAGTTGAAAGGTTACTGGACTTTGGAAG
>NZ_JACJDM010000106.1:1612-4679 GCF_014163545.1 Pseudoalteromonas sp. SR45-6 | reverse complement strand
AAATTTGGAATTCTGATAATAAAGTTTTCAGTAAATCTACTTTAGTCTATTAACTTCTTGCGCTATCAACTATCACATAAAACGCGTTTGGCGTTGTATGGTTAAGCCTCACGGGTAATTAGTACAAGTTAGCTTAACATATCACTATGCTTCCACATCTTGCCTATCAACGTTGTAGTCTTCAACGGCCCTTCAGAGAGCTTATAGCTCTAGTGAGAACTCATCTCGAGGCCTGCTTCGCGCTTAGATGCTTTCAGCGCTTATCAGTTCCGAACGTAGCTACCGGGCAATGCCATTGGCATGACAACCCGAACACCAGCGGTTCGTTCACTCCGGTCCTCTCGTACTAGGAGCAACCCCTCTCAATTCTCAAACGCCCACGGCAGATAGGGACCGAACTGTCTCACGACGTTCTAAACCCAGCTCGCGTACCACTTTAAATGGCGAACAGCCATACCCTTGGGACCGACTTCAGCCCCAGGATGTGATGAGCCGACATCGAGGTGCCAAACACCGCCGTCGATATGAACTCTTGGGCGGTATCAGCCTGTTATCCCCGGAGTACCTTTTATCCGTTGAGCGATGGCCCTTCCATTCAGAACCACCGGATCACTATGACCTACTTTCGTACCTGCTCGACGTGTCTGTCTCGCAGTTAAGCTGGCTTCTACCATTACACTAACCGTACGATGTCCGACCGTACTTAGCCAACCTTCGTGCTCCTCCGTTACTCTTTGGGAGGAGACCGCCCCAGTCAAACTACCCACCAGGCACTGTCCGTAACCCCGATTCAGGGGCCAACGTTAGAACATCAAAACTACAAGGGTGGTATTTCAAGGACGACTCCAACAAAACTAGCGTCTCATCTTCTAAGTCTCCCACCTATCCTACACATGTAGGTTCAATGTTCAGTGCCAAGCTGTAGTAAAGGTTCACGGGGTCTTTCCGTCTAGCCGCGGGTACACAGCATCTTCACTGCGATTTCAATTTCACTGAGTCTCGGGTGGAGACAGCGTGGCCATGGTTACACCATTCGTGCAGGTCGGAACTTACCCGACAAGGAATTTCGCTACCTTAGGACCGTTATAGTTACGGCCGCCGTTTACCGGGGCTTCGATCAAGAGCTTCTCCGAAGATAACCCCATCAATTAACCTTCCGGCACCGGGCAGGTGTCACACCGTATACGTCATCTTGCGATTTTGCACAGTGCTGTGTTTTTAATAAACAGTCCCAGCCACCTGGTCACTGCGGCTCCAATCAGCTTAGAGAGCAAGTCTCATCACCAATCGGAGCGTACCTTCTCCCGAAGTTACGGTACGATTTTGCCTAGTTCCTTCACCCGAGTTCTCTCAAGCGCCTTAGTATTCTCTACCTGACCACCTGTGTCGGTTTGGGGTACGATTCGGTATAATCTGAAGCTTAGAGGCTTTTCCTGGAAGTATGGCATCAGCAACTTCATCACCTTAGTGACTCGTCTCGTGTCTCAGCCTAACAGCAACCCGGATTTACCTAAGTCGCTAGCCTACTCACTTTCACATGGACTACCAACGCCATGCTTGCTTAGCCTGCTCCGTCCCCCCATCGCAATTATACCAAGTACGGAAATATTAATCCGTTTCCCATCGACTACGCCTTTCGGCCTCGCCTTAGGGGTCGACTTACCCTACCCTGATTAACATGGGATAGGAACCCTTGGTCTTCCGGCGTGCGGGTTTTTCACCCGCATTATCGTTACTCATGTCAGCATTCGCACTTCTGATACGTCCAGCATACCTCCCGGTACACCTTCAACCGCTTACAGAACGCTCCCCTACCACTCAGAATAAATTCTGAATCCGCAGCTTCGGTGCATAGTTTAGCCCCGTTACATCTTCCGCGCAGACCGACTCGACCAGTGAGCTATTACGCTTTCTTTAAAGGATGGCTGCTTCTAAGCCAACCTCCTGGCTGTCTGGGCCTTTCCACATCGTTTCCCACTTAACTATGACTTTGGGACCTTAGCTGGCGGTCTGGGTTGTTTCCCTCTTCACGACGGACGTTAGCACCCGCCGTGTGTCTCCCGGATATTACTTTACGGTATTCGGAGTTTGCAAAGGGTTGGTAAGTCGGGATGACCCCCTAGCCTTAACAGTGCTCTACCCCCGTAAGTATTCGTCCGAGGCTCTACCTAAATAGATTTCGGGGAGAACCAGCTATCTCCCGGTTTGATTAGCCTTTCACTCCTAGCCACAGGTCATCCCCTAACTTTTCAACGTTAGTGGGTTCGGTCCTCCAGTTGATGTTACTCAACCTTCAACCTGCCCATGGCTAGATCACCGGGTTTCGGGTCTATACCTTGCAACTATTCGCCCAGTTAAGACTCGGTTTCCCTACGGCTACCCTATTCGGTTAACCTCGCTACAAAATATAAGTCGCTGACCCATTATACAAAAGGTACGCAGTCACCCAACAAGTGGGCTCCTACTGCTTGTACGTACACGGTTTCAGGTTCTATTTCACTCCCCTCACAGGGGTTCTTTTCGCCTTTCCCTCACGGTACTGGTTCACTATCGGTCAGTTGGGAGTATTTAGCCTTAGATGATGGTCCACCTATATTCAGTCAAAGTTTCACGTGCTCCGACCTACTCGATTTCACTTAAAAGGGATTTTCATGTACGGGACTATCACCCTGTATCGTGGCACTTTCCAGAGCCTTCCATTAACACCAATTAAGCTTAAGGGCTGTTCCGATTTCGCTCGCCGCTACTTTCGGAATCTCGGTTGATTTCTTTTCCTACGGGTACTTAGATGTTTCAGTTCTCCGCGTTCGCCTCGTTAACCTATGTATTCAGTTAACGATACCTGCAAGCAGGTGGGTTTCCCCATTCGGAAATCCTAGTCTCAAGTGCTTTTTACTAGCTTGACTAGGCTTATCGCAAGTTAATACGTCCTTCATCGCCTCCAACTGCCAAGGCATCCACCGTGTACGCTTAGTCACTTAACCATACAACCCAAACGGGTCTTTGTTTTGTGACAGTTTAACTTCGCCAGAAGTTAATATTGAATACTAAAGTAGATACCAATCAA
>NZ_JACJDM010000105.1:0-4794 GCF_014163545.1 Pseudoalteromonas sp. SR45-6 | reverse complement strand
TGGCTTGCCACCGCGATATTCAATATTGTTTCGGTGTTTTCGCGTCAGCAAGCTTAACGCCTACGGGTGTTAACGTTAATCTCAGTGTTT
Source organism: Pseudoalteromonas sp. SR45-6 (assembly GCF_014163545.1). Taxonomy (NCBI): domain Bacteria; kingdom Pseudomonadati; phylum Pseudomonadota; class Gammaproteobacteria; order Alteromonadales; family Pseudoalteromonadaceae; genus Pseudoalteromonas; species Pseudoalteromonas sp. SR45-6. The sequence continues at coordinate 4,704 of NZ_JACJDM010000105.1, read as the reverse complement.
AATTATTCACTGTAGGCGAGTGGCTTGCCACCGCGATATTCAATATTGTTTCGGTGTTTTCGCGTCAGCAAGCTTAACGCCTACGGGTGTTAACGTTAATCTCAGTATTTAATTATTCACTGTAGGCGAGTGGCTTGCCACCGCGATACTCAATATTGTTTCGGTGTTTTTGCGTCAGCAAGCTCAACGCCTACGGTGTTAAGGTTTATCTCGGTGTTAAATCACTTGTAGGCGAGTGGCTTGCCACCGCGATACTCAATATTGTTTCGGTGTTTGTGCGTCAGCAAGCTCAACGCCTACGGTGTTAAGGTTTACTTTGATGTTTAATTAATTACCTGTAGGCGAGTGGCTTGCCACCGCGATACTCAATATTGTTTCGGTGTTTTTGCGTCAGCAAGCTCAACGCCTACGGTGTTAAAGTTTGCCTCAATGTTAAATCACTTGTAGGCGAGTGGCTTGCCACCGCGTTTCAATATGTGGTGTTTTTGCGTCAGCAAGCTCAACGCCTACGGTGTTAAAGTTTACTTTGATGTTTAATTAATTACTTGTAGGCGAGTGGCTTGCCACCGCGAAAAGGTTAAAGGTGCTAGGGAAGTGACTAAAAACTTAGCTCCTATGTTTTAAAACGTAGGCGCGGCTTTATGCCGCGCGGTTGTATTGAACCATCAGTCATTAGATTTCAGGTGTAGCTAATCTCTGCCTTTAACCTTTAACCTAATACCTAGCACCTATTACCCTGTATCTTTCATTTCTCGAGGTAGCTTTAACCTTTGCATTCAATTAAACTCAGTCTCTTCAATGTAACTTTTGGTGTTTTGCATGGCTAAAGATAGGTTCGCGCCAAAACCTTTAAACGATATTATGGCTGGCCTGAGTGGTCGATTGTCGTCGTATGCAGGTAAAAGCCAAGCATTAGATAAACAACAAACGTTGTTAAGTGAATTTTTGGGCGCTAATTTAGGTGGAAAATGTCGCGTTAGTAATTATCGCGATGGTACGCTGATGATTGAGGCGGTATCTGCACCTATAGCACTGCGTTTAAACTACTTAAAAATGGATATGCTGTCACACTTTCGTAGTGCCGGTATGGCAGAACTTGGGCAAATCAAAATTACCGCTAACCCACAAGCCAGCCAACGATTAAGTCCAAATAATGCGTTAAAAACAGCTAACGCCACTCCCGCGAATAAATTAGCTATGAGTGAACAAACCGCTGATTACCTTAATGCGATTGCACAAAGCGCACCACCGTCACTAAAAGAAAAGCTAGAGCGACTAGCGAGGCATGGTAAAAAATAAAGGTTTTTGGCGCTAGGAAGAAATAGGCGCTAGGAAAAGTTTACCATGTATATTTAGTTTGCAACTGTATTGAAGAACCTAGAACCTAAGTTCTTATACTCCCCTTGATTTTCTTTTATCCACCTCCATATCTCCATAGTTAATATAATTTTATAGTCTTAATTAAAGTTATGTTTACGGCTTATTTTAAATTTTCTTGCAGAAAACTGATATCTTAACTACGCGATGGTTTGATGTTTCGCAGAGTCTGGTATAGTAGCGCACGTATTGAACGCTGTATTTCACAACGTTTCTCGAAATTGCTAATTAATATGTGCTCGTGTGAGTAATCTATTAATTAGTAATTATAAAAATGGGTTAGCTGATACTCGGCTAGCAAAGAACACATTGTAACGGTTTTATCATGATATCTAATTTATTTACCAAGATTTTTGGTAGTCGCAATGACCGCACTATTAAAAATTTAAGAAAGACGGTCGCGCTGATCAACGCGCTTGAAACGCAACTTGAAGCGCTTTCAGACGAAGATTTAAAAGCCAAAACAGCAGAGTTTAGAGAGCGTTACGATAACGGACAAGGTCTTGATGACATTCTACCAGAAGCATTTGCTGTGGTACGTGAAGCATCAAAACGTGTAAATGGTATGCGTCACTTTGACGTGCAGTTGCTCGGTGGTATGGTTTTACACCAAGGCCGCATCGCAGAAATGCGTACTGGTGAAGGTAAAACCCTTACCGCAAGTTTACCAGCATACTTACGTGGTATTACAGGTAAAGGTGTTCACGTAATTACTGTGAATGACTATCTTGCTAAGCGCGATGCTGAAACTAACCGCCCATTATTTGAATTTTTAGGTTTAACTGTTGGCTGTAACGTACCGGGTATGATGCCGCAACAGAAAAAAGAAGCCTACGCCGCTGATATTACCTACGGTACTAATAACGAATTTGGTTTTGATTACCTGCGTGACAATATGGCGTTTAGCATTAACGAACGCGTACAACGTCCACTTTACTATGCGGTAGTCGATGAAGTTGACTCGATCTTAATTGATGAAGCCCGTACTCCACTGATTATTTCCGGCCCCGCTGAAGACAGTTCGCAGCTGTATGCTGAAATCAATACCATAGTTCCGCTTCTTGAGTTACAAGAGAAAGAAGACGAAGAAGGTATTGAAGGCGATGGTGATTTCACTATTGATGAAAAAGCCAAGCAAGTTCATTTAACTGAACGTGGTCAAATTAAAGTTGAAGAATTACTGATTGAACGTGGTTTGATAGCTGAGGGCGACTCGCTTTATTCTGCTGCGAGTATTACCCTGCTTAGCCATATTTATGCGGCATTACGTGCTCATAAGCTGTATCAAAAAGACATTGATTACGTTGTAAAAGAAAACGAAGTAATCATTGTTGATGAACACACTGGCCGTACAATGGAAGGGCGTCGTTGGTCTGAAGGTTTACATCAAGCTGTTGAAGCAAAAGAAAATGTAAAAATTCAAAACGAAAACCAAACGTTAGCGTCAATTACATTCCAAAACTACTTCCGTATTTACGATACCCTTGCAGGTATGACTGGTACTGCCGACACTGAAGCATTTGAGTTTCAGTCAATCTATGGTCTAGATACTGTTGTTATGCCAACTAATAAGCCGATGATCCGTGAAGATCGCGCTGATTTAGTTTACTTAACGCAAGAAGAAAAATACGAAGCCATTCTAATCGATATTAAAGATTGCCAAGAGCGCGGCCAGCCAGTATTGGTGGGTACGATTTCAATCGAAAGCTCTGAGTATTTATCGCAATTTTTACGTAAAGAAAAAATCAAGCACAACGTACTTAATGCTAAATTCCATGCCCAAGAAGCAGACATCGTTGCCGATGCTGGTTTACCAGGCACAGTAACAATCGCAACTAACATGGCCGGTCGTGGTACTGATATCGTGTTAGGCGGTAACTGGAATAGCGAAGTTGAAAAACTTGAAAACCCAACTGATGAGCAAATCAAAGCGATTAAAGAAGCGTGGCAAATTCGCCATGATGCAGTAATTGCTGCTGGTGGTTTACATATCATTGGTACTGAGCGTCACGAATCACGCCGTATCGATAACCAGTTACGTGGTCGTTCGGGTCGTCAAGGTGATGCCGGTTCAAGCCGTTTTTACCTATCGATGGATGACGCATTAATGCGTATCTTCGCTGGTGAACGCATGACTAATATGATGCGTAAACTAGGTATGCAACGTGGCGAAGCGATTGAGCATCCATGGGTTAACCGTGCCATTGAAAACGCGCAACGTAAAGTTGAAGCACGTAACTTTGATGTGCGTAAACAATTGCTTGAATACGATGATGTAGCAAATGACCAACGTCGTGTTGTTTATTCACAACGTAATGAGTTGCTTGAAGAAGGCGATATTTCAGAGACGATCACGGTTATTCGTGGCGACGTATTGGGCAACACTATTGACCAATACATTGCACCGCAAAGTTTAGCTGAAATGTGGGATATTCCGGGCCTTGAAGAGCGCTTAAAACAAGACTTCTTAATTGAGTTACCGATTACACAATGGTTAGCTGACGATAACAAACTTTACGAAGAAAAGTTACGTGAGCGAATTGAAGAGTCAGTTGAGCAAGCTTACAAACAGAAAGAGCAACAAGTTGGCGATTCTGTACTTCGTCAGTTTGAAAAAGCAATCATGCTACAAAGCTTGGATCAACATTGGAAAGATCACCTTGCTGCGATGGATCACCTTCGCCAAGGTATTCATTTACGTGGCTACGCGCAAAAGAATCCTAAGCAAGAGTACAAGCGTGAGTCGTTTGAATTGTTCTCTGAAATGCTTGAGAACCTGAAAATTGATGTAGTTAGTATTTTAAGTAAAGTACAAGTACGTGCTGAAGAAGATGTTGAAAAAATCGAAGAGCAACACCGCCAAAGTGAAAATGCTCCTCGCGAATATCAACATGAAGAAGTTGAGCACGTAGGCGGCGAAGCACCTCAAGGTGCAGTCGTAACATCACGCGCAGAGCCAAAAGTTGGCCGCAACGAACCTTGCCCATGTGGCTCGGGTCAAAAGTTCAAACAGTGTTGTGGTAAGTTAAAATAACCAAATGTTATAATTAACAATTAAAAAGCGACGCCTGCGTCGCTTTTTTTGTTTGTAAGATTAAATATCAGGCGAGTAGCTTGCCACCGCGTTTTAAATGTGGTGTTTGTGCGTCAGCAAGCTCAACGCCTACGGTGTTAAGGTTTATCTCGGTGTTAAATCACTTGTAGGCGAGTGGCTTGCCACCGCGATATTCAATATTGTTTCGGTGTTTTCGCGTCAGCAAGCTTAACGCCTACGGGTGTTAACGTTAATCTCAGTGTTTAATTATTCACTGTAGGCGAGTGGCTTGC
>NZ_JACJDM010000104.1:0-4853 GCF_014163545.1 Pseudoalteromonas sp. SR45-6 | reverse complement strand
AGAACCTAGAACCTAGAACCTAGAACCTGATACCTTTACAAATATTCAAATACTTTAATAACGCGTTCTACACCCGATATATTACGAGCAACGCTTACAGCGGTGTTTGCTTCTGCATCTGATACTAAGCCCATTAAAAATACTTCGCCATTCTCAGTTACTACTTTGATGTTGTTGCTACTGATGTTGTCGGTGGTAAGTAATTGTGTTTTTACTTTAGAGGTTAACCAAGAATCATGGGTCTGGGTGCTCATGCTTATGTTGGAGCCAATACGAATTTGGTTATGTATTTTGCGTATAGCAGGTAAGCCCTCAATCGTACGCTGAGCCTCGTTTTTCATTTCTTGAGTTGCAACCTGGCCTATTAACAATACAATGCCGTTAACGCTAATCACGCTGATGTTGGCATGATCAGCAAGGCGAGGTACATCGTTTATTGCGACCCCAGCTTTGATTTCGATATTACTATCATCGATTTGCGAACCAAGAGTACGACGATCGTTGGCTGCGGTAACAGCACCAGCGGTACCTGCAACAACGGCAGCAGCGCAGCCTTGTAATAATAGTACTGTACTAATAACAATTAGAGATTGTTTCAACATTAGCTTTCTTCCTGTGGGAATAGGGTCAAGTCGACGAGTTCACTCAAACAATGAAGATTAACCAAGTGAGATTCTATGATGCGGCTCGGACGTTTTGACGGAACACGAATTTCGACATCATTGGCACCGAGTAAACCTACTAGCTCACCGCCGTCATCACCAACCATAACAATAACTTTCATGTCTTTGGTGAGTGCGGCTTCGACTGCCGATATGATGTTTTTTTCGTTGCCATTGATTGCTAAAACCAATAGTAAGTCACCTTGTTGAGCAAACGCTCGTACTTGACGGGCAAAGGTTTCTTGGTCGTCACTTTGGTTACTTGGACCAAGATTGATATGTTCTTGTGATAGCGCAATTGCCGGTAAACAAGGACGTTCGGTTTCGTAGTAGTTGATCAATACGCCAGCCATATGTTGGGCCAGCATGTGGCAGCTGGCAGTACCACAACAAATCAACTTATTACCATTGATTAGGCTCTGCGCTATGGTAAATGCAGCGGCTTCTAAGGCGCTAGGAAGTACTTCACCGGCGGCTATTTGCACCTGAATGCTTTCTGTAAAAATCTCTTTTATAGTATCTTGCATATTAAAATACGTTTTTTATCCAATTAAGTTGTTGCGATGTGTCGCCAGTTATTGCGACAAAGTCGATTCTTATTGCTTGATCACTAAGCTTTTTCGTTGCTAAATAATGGTAAATAGAGCGTTTTAAACGTTCTTGCTTTTGTTTACCTAAAGCGTGGATTGCTCCACCTTTAACATAGCTACTACGAAATTTCACTTCCACAAACACTAGCGTGTTGCCATCGCGCATTATTACATCTAGCTCCCCGTAGGGGCAGTTATAGTTACGCTCTAACGGGATCAACCCTTGCGTTATTAAGTATTTTTGCGCTTGAAGCTCGTAATACTGGCCTTTTTCTCGGCTATTTTGCCACAGTTGTTTAAACCACGACATCACAACATCCTTGTTTTATATTGCTTTTAACTACTCACTGTATGATCGGTTGGTAGCTGATTGCATAAATAATGGTAACGGCGCTGATGTTGCTAGCTGTACCGCTTGGATTTGTCTATTTTTGTATTGCGCCCAATTAAGTTGGCGATTAATTTGCCCATCACTGGTAATACTCAATTGGCCAGTTAAGCCATTAAATCGCTTACCGGGGAGCATACTCAATTGTGTGATATTACTTAGCATAGCAACTGAATCATAGGCCATGGCAAATAAACGCTGACTTATATCAGCCTGTTCTGGCCACAGCGAATTATATTGCTGGCGTAAGGCATGATCTTTTATTTGCCCACTAAGCATCCATGGTAACTCGGTAAAATACAAACCATCGAGATCGCCTTTATCGGTGCTATCGATTTGCTTGCTATGACTTTTTGAACTGGCATACAGTGGAATGCGATCAGCAAAGGTACTCACATTTACATCTAAATAAGGTTTAATCAAGCGAGTTTCGATAGCATCACCGAGAATATAAATAACATCAATATCACGACGAGAGCGAGTTTCACTCTCTACTTCTTGTTTAAATAATGACTTAACGGTCGCAATGCGTTCTTTTGATTTATCAACTTCTAACAAGTTAACAATGGTTGTTGGCATATCTTTTTTATCATTATAAAGACCAACTTCAGGTGTGGTTTTACTATAGCGTTGCCATTGTCGGTTGAAGAAATCCACTAAGCGCTGGCCTGAACTATTATTTGGCGCCAGCAGCATAGGTTTTTGATAACCAACCGTTAAAAAGTGCTCAAGTGCTTGCTGTATTTCGTGTTCTGGATTAAGCGCGAAGAAGTAATGCTGTGGAGACTGACGCTCACCATCAAAAGTATTTAAGTGCAAAACCGGGTAATCTTGTAATGTTTTGCTTGCAACTAGCTTATCGATACTCGTTTTGAGTAACGGCCCAATTATAAAGTCAGGATTAATTTCGAGCAGTTTTGCAGACAGCTCAGCAGAACTAAGCATTTCATCAATAAAAATGGTTTCAGCAATAGATGTACTATCTAGTGCCGCTAACACGCCAGCTTTTAAGGCATCACCTAAGCGTTCATTAGCACCTGATTGGGGTAATAAAACAACTAAGCGCTCAATATTCAGTGGTTCAGCAGCAATTAACTCAGCGTCTTTTTTTGGCAACACGGCGATTGCTGGATGACCAGGGTAACGGCGTTGCCAATTATTAATTGCTTGATCAAGCTCAACTGGAGCACCTAAATATACTTGGTGATAGAGCGCTAAGTTTACCCAGCCTTGTTGTATCACTGAGCCGCGATTAAAGCGCTCTAAAGCATACGATGATAATTGTTGTAAATTTTGCCACAGGTCTTTGTTGAGCTGTGGAATCGTTAAGTTATTTTTACTGGCGGTTTCAGAGGCACGAAAGAAGTAGGTCATCGCCTCTTTAGGCAAATTTTGTGATGCATACACACTGGCGGTTAAATATTGATGCCAAGCAAAATGCTCCGGTTGAGTCAATTGATTGTCTAAACTGGCTAGCATCTCAAGAGCCTGAGTACTCTTGTTTTGTTGCATTTGCGCAAAAGCGATGTACAGTTTATTTTGCACTTGGTCGACGCTTGGAGTACGTTCTAATTCAGTACTAATTTGCTCTAACAGTGGCCATTGTTGCTCTGCGATCGCAGCATCACGCGCACTATAAAGAAGTTGGATTTTATCAGCGCCTTGGCGATTTAAGGCTAGTTGGTACATAGATTGTGCGTCAGTCGCTTGAATTTGTGATGCGCTATTAGCTGAACTGAGGTTTTCACTGGTTTTAGTCGGTTTTTCGGTTGTACTACAGGCCGATAACCCTGACAATATGATTAATAGACTAACAAGTTTAAGTCGCACAATGATTTCCCAATACGTTAACGCGATTTGCTTATATTACTGACTGACGCAGGAGACCTCAATGTTAAATGAGGAGAATTCACAGAAAATCGGCACTCTTTACATTGTAGCCACCCCAATCGGCAATTATGACGACTTAAGTCAGCGTGCAATCGCGACTTTATCGCAAGTTGACTTAATCGCTGCTGAAGACACGCGCCATACCGGTAAGTTGCTAAGTCACTTTGGCATTAAGGCAAAAACCTTTGCTTTGCACGACCATAATGAAAAGCAAAAAGCGCAACAAATTATTGATCAACTTAATCAAGGTTTAAATATAGCACTAGTTTCGGATGCAGGCACGCCGCTAATTAGTGACCCTGGTTATGCGGTTGTTAATTTATGCCGAGAGCAAGGCGCACATGTCACTCCCATACCAGGAGCATGCGCCGCCATAACAGCTGTATGTTGTTCAGGTTTACCAACAGATCGTTTTCAGTTTATTGGTTTTACCCCTGCAAAAAGCAAAGCTCGCCAAGACTTTTTTATTGAAGCGGTTAATTCCAATATAACCAGCATTATGTACGAAAGTACTCATCGCATTATGGCAAGCCTAGATGACTTAGAGATTGCCCTTGGTAGTGAGCAACAAGTGGTATTCGCTAAAGAGCTAACCAAAACCTTTGAAACGTTTTTTAATGGCACAGTCAGCGAACTCAAACAGTTTTTAACCGACGATCCCACCAAGCAACGCGGTGAAATAGTGCTTATGTTGCCTGGTAATCCAAAGCAGGTTGATGATATTCCGCCAGAAGCACGCAAAATGCTGGCATTGCTTGAGAATGAAATGCCAATGAAAAAAGCCTGTGGAATTGTCGCTGATTATTTTGGCATGAAGAAAAATGCCCTTTATAAAACAATTATTGACGAAAAAGGCTAAATCTTTACTGCACATACAATCCAGCTCAGGTATACTGCGCGCCGAGTCAGCCAAGATGATCGCTGCCTGCAACGAAAATGCGCAGGGGGAGGAAAGTCCGGGCTCCATAGGGCAGGGTGCCAGCTAACGGCTGGGGGGCGTGAGCCTACGACAAGTGCAGCAGAGAGGAGACCGCCAATCTTCGGATTGGTAAGGGTGAAAGGGTGCGGTAAGAGCGCACCGGGCCACTAGCAATAGTTGGTTGCAAGGTAAACTCCACCCGGAGCAAGACCAAATAGGGTTCTATCATTTTAAATAATGAACGCGTGGCCCACGTGAGAACCGGGTAGGTTGCTTGAGCCATAGAGCGATTTATGGCCTAGACGAATGATTATCACTTTCCTCGGAAAGGACAGAACCCGGCTTATACGGCTGACTCACTCATTCAATAAAAAAGCCCGCAGTTAACGCTGCGGGCTTTTTTG
>NZ_JACJDM010000103.1:0-4854 GCF_014163545.1 Pseudoalteromonas sp. SR45-6 | reverse complement strand
CGGGGCTGAGACACATCGCATTTAATCAGCTAAAAGCAGAAACAAGCTTTAATAAAGGCATGCCCGCAAAACAGAAAAAAGCTATGCGCAGTACAGATTACCTTGAAAAGGTATTGAAATCATAGGCTTTTTTCATGCTCTTGCCCTGGCGGTAATCCCTTTTACCAAATAATTTTTCGTCAACCACTATGCCGCGTATATCCGCAAATGCAATTGAATCTGCTTTAATAACGTAAATGCTTTTGGCGCGTATAATTATGTTTTTTGTTTCTTTATCAATTTTAATTTTGTAATTAGCAAATGTACAACAAAAGCCAAGTGTGGAAATAGCAGCCCAAGGTACCAAGGGAAATTCGCCATCTATTACACTAAACATACATAAACAACTTATAAATAAAATAAATGCGCCCATAAAGTTAACAGCACTTGTGGCAAATGGCTTGATTTGCGCTTGTTGATTTGTCAGTTTTGTAAATTTCATTTTATAAAGTAATCGCTATTAGTCCGATGATGATAAAACAGATGAAGGGGAGGAGAATCATTTTAATTAATGATTTGGTATCCCAGAAAGTTATATCTTTGCCGCTTTTTAGAGCTGGATCATCTGCTGTACTTGCAGGTCTATTATCGAGTGCATTTTGGTCTAAATCGGGTGTGTTACTGCTGACGTTTGTTTTTTCTGTAAACTCATTTACCTTTTCTGTGTGTATACAGCCAAAATGATTAGCTAAAAACGCGGCTGCTGCTTGAGTATCTTGGTAGGTGCCAATTGTGTAGCGTTCATGGCACAGCGCTATTTGATACTTATCTGCAAGGCCTGGAATTTGTTGCACTAAAACTTCAACATCGTTTAAATTTTTTAAAATCTTTTTTGATGTGGCTTTAGCTAGAAATAATTTTTCTTTGTACGCTTTACCAGTTTCAACATCAAGGACTAAATAATGGCTTCTTGAGTAAGCAAAAACGAGTGATAAAAATAAAGGAGCAAAGCAAATACCATAAAATATTGACTCAGTAAAATAGCCAACCACACCACAAAATGGAACGATGAAAGTTAGTATGGCCCTAACTGCAATAATATTGAGGTGGCCTTGAGTCCTTAATTTTACCTTATTTGGCAAATAGGTATTTTTAATGTGAAACTTTACATTCTTAGGTAGATTTGAGTGTTGCAAAAATACATCATCCTTGATTTAGAGTTTTCTAATTTAGCATGATATTTTTTAATAAACCACAATGGGCAGCTATTCGAAAACCTCTAGCAAACAGGCTGCTTTTTGCTTGGTTCTATTTATCATTTAATACCATGTTCTAAGGTTGAGCTTATTTTTGATTGTGTAAGTCGTGAATTAAACCCAAAAATTTGATAATTTAAAGAATAAGATAAGTCGATCATGGCAGTTAAGGTAAATAAATAAATGAATCAACAATTAGTTTTTAAAAATGGTCAAGTTAGTGATAATTACGCCAGTATTTTATTAGGCCATCAAGATGAGTCATACGTTACGCCAATAATGGAATATAAGGAGTATGAACTGATTGTAGAATCGGTTGTTATCATTTTACTTGATGACGACACAGAGCTAATGGGAACAGAGGTGTTAACGTTGGTTGATAGTGGGCACTGTACGTTAGCGCAGTTAATTAACTTTTTAGCCGGTGAAGAGGTGGAGGAAATGCAAGAGTTTGAGTTTATTTCATCTGCTTGGTTTGCATGGCAAAGTAAACACGGCGATTGGTCAAGTGAGCCATTTGATACTGTTTATGAATCGCAAGATAAAAACATAACAACGCTTAATGAGTTATTAAACGAGTAAGTTTGCGTTTTTAACAAGCGCTTTGGCATTTTAGGTGTGCCAACCGAGGCAGTTGGTTTACCTTGCCTTTGATTGATAATACTGTAAAAATCAGCGCGTTTTAAATTAAACAGTTGTATGGAATTTGGCGTTGAGTAAAGAACAGCAAAAAGGCTATTGGCGCAATGAAACTGTGGCTTTTCTCGCGTTGACTTCATTAAGCGGCGTTGAGTATTGGGTATTACACAAAATAGCAGAGTCAGGCTTAGGCTTTAAAAATTTACTTAAAGCGAGTAATGCTGATGAAATTTCTAAACACCTGAATGTGTCATTACCTGATGATATTGAATGGCAAGCATATCAACAACAACTTTGGTCAATTGGCTTAGCGCGCGCACGTTCTCTTCATGCTGATAATGTAAGACTTTTGTTCAAAGAGCAGGAGCTTTTTCCTTAAGAGTTGAAGAAAATTGATGATGCACCTCATTGGATTTTTGTTCAGGGTCCAATTGAAAACTTACATAAAAAATCCGTATCAGTGATAGGTACTCGTAAGCCATCAACAGATGGTGTAATTTTAGCGAAAATAGTCATCGCAGCATTGGCAAATAAAGGGCTTGTTACAGTCAGTGGCTTAGCTTTGGGTATCGATCAAATAGCACATACAGAATCGATAAAATATAACATTCCCACCGTTGCGGTTCTTGGTAATGGTATATACGTTGAGTTTCCTAAAGGCTCTAACACACTTAAAGCGCAAATATTAAATCGTGGTGGCACAGTAGTAACAGAATACCTGCCTGAACAATTATACAGTGCCGAAAACTTTGTTAGACGAAATCGAATACAGGCTGCGCTTTGTAATACGCTGCTACCTATCGAGTGGGAAATTAAAAGTGGCAGTGCTCACACTGTCGCATTTGCACATAAGTACAATAAAAAAATTGCTAATGTGTTCTTACCTGGAACAGCCAATTTAAGGCCTGAATTAAAGTTCTCTGAAATGGAGCGCGGTGCCAGCGCGTGGGAAATGCCAATCTGCGTGAATGGACTGTTAAAGTATATTCAAGACGACATGCAAGCAAACGGTAAAGTCGTTCAACAAAGCTTAAGCTTTCAAGACGATTTTATTTCAACGTAAAAGGTTTTAGTTTATAAAAAAGCCCATCATTACAACTAAACGATGGGCCAAGATACGTCGTTAAAAGTTGCTGTTAATCTTCGTTATGGATAAAACCAGCAATGAGTTCTGCTAAGCTATGCGCTTGTAGATAGCCGCTTTCTTGGTCTGCGCCAAAACTAATTACCTGCCCAGGTTTTCCTTTACTGTTTGGTGCAAGATCTATGGCATAAAAATTACCACAACCTTGGTCGAAAAAGGGGATCCAATAGGGGGTGCAATATAAAGGCAGTACTGTGCCATCGTTACTGCTGTAAGTATCGAGCAAGTCCTCTTGCGTCCATTTTTGATATGGTGTTTGCCAGTCACTCCATTCTTTTAGTATGGTCTGTGCATTCATAAAACCTGTTTTTTCAATGCCATTATGCAGTGTTAAAAAGTCTTTTAAAATAGTGGGAAACTCAAAACCAGCTTGCGTTTTAAATTGTTGATAAATCGCTTTATTATCAATGGGCTCTATTATTTTTAATCCCTCAGACTCAACTAATTGAGTTAAATTTTGTTTTACTAAAGAAAAGTCTTCATGGGAATCAAAGTTAATAAATGGGGTGATGTAATCTATTTTTTGTTGCGCTAATTCTTCTGCTTTAAATGCATTAGGAATATTTTCATCAATAAACTCACCGGTATGTGTGAATATTTGCTCAGCAAACGCTCTTGATATTGGGCGACTAGATAGACTATTACTGGCAAGATCATACAGCTTAGATTTAGGTTCTACGCCTTTTCTTCTTTCTCTATCAATTGTTGTTAACCATTGTGAAAATAGTGGGGTGTTGAGCACTTCGGCGGTAAAAATAGTCTTATCTTGTAAGTAGGCAACCATATAAAAATGATTACTCAATTGAGTATCAGGTGTTATTAAGAAAAGCTTGAGAACATCTTGGTCTGTTCGATCTTTTACTGCTTGATGAAGTAAGTCACTAAAGATGTAGCTTTCATCTTGTGAAAAAGACGGCAAATTGGTGATTTCTATTGCTGGAAAATGAAGGTCATGCCATTTTTTGGTTTTTAAAGTATCGTTATACGCACAGATATTTTGCATGAGAATCTTATTAATAAAGTAAAAAATAAACTTAGTATATCACGGTAAGATTAACTCAGTATTAATTTAAAATAGCTTAAAACTTACAATTGATTAATGTTAATATTTGAATATGTTTAAGCTCGTTTTAATTAGTTAATGGAGCTCTTGTTATCTTTAATTTCTTAGATTAATCATTTTATCTGTTATATTTTCGTTCTTATCTCCTTGATTAATAGTGGGTTAATTTGTCATGGTGAACATCTTTTTGGCCTGAATTACACGCAGTGAAAAAATAGGCTTTTTTATTGCACTTTCTTATTTTGATGGGTTTTACATATAACAATCAATGTTAGTATAATAAGTGATTTTTTAAATAGTGGTTTTAATATATATAAAACGATTTAAGAATGTTCCGATGAACGGGGGAGTAATATGAAGATAGGGATTGATCTGGGAACGACACACAGTGTTGTTGCTGTATGGCAAGATAGTGGTGTTAAACTTATCGCTGACTCTGAGGGCAATGTTCTAGTGCCTTCTATTGTGAGTTTTTCAGATGACTATGTATTGGTAGGTCAAGCTGCGCGGGATCGTTTAGCGACTCATCCTGAGTTGACGGTGTCTGAATTTAAACGTTTTATGGGCACAGATAAAGTTTATCAATTAGAAGAACAATCTTATACCCCAATAGAGCTGTCGGCTATTTTACTTAAGCACCTTAAAGAGCAAGCTGAAGTATATTTACAACAACCCATTACTGAAGCTGTTATTTCAGTACCGGCCTACTTTAATAATAAACAACGACAAGCAACACAGCAGGCGGCTTCACTTGCTGGTTTAACGGTTGAGCG
>NZ_JACJDM010000102.1:0-4856 GCF_014163545.1 Pseudoalteromonas sp. SR45-6 | reverse complement strand
CCAGCATCGCTGGCTTTTTTTGTGGGGTAAATTGAAAATTAACGTAACGCGTTAATTCGACCATAAAGTGGTGGGGGTGAAGAGAATAACTCAGCCATACCTTATACCAATCGACTTAAATATTTAACCATTCTAGCGGGCTAAATAAAGTGCTGACTGCGTTAGTGATTTTTTATGTACGACAGCATGGATGCAGGAGGTAGAGCAATGCAGGAGCAATTGCCGAGAACAACTACATGTCAAAATTCCTGCCTTGTTATCACTGTATTTATCTGTCGCTATAAATGGTCAGTAACTTAACACGACTAGTATTAACCACTAGCAATACCCACCATAACAATAAAATAGACACCCACTTTTAATAATCTCAGACTAAACATGATTTTTATCTGGTAATTTTACTGTGTCCCCTAACATGCTCTCAATTTATCATGCAAATAAACAACTCATGATAAAAAACCTAAATAACAAACACACTAAAAAGTGCATTATTGCAATGCGCAGCTTTTTGTTTGGTTGACGTTTTAAGCAAGTAGCTTTTCTATATTATGAGCAAGACAATAAAGTTGCCGCATAATGCAATGAAAGCATTACTTTCGTTTTTCCGTGTAAGGTCAATTTATTCATGCATTTTAAACTGTAATATTGCACAGTTTACTTACAAGCAAACAGGCTCAATACAGCCTAACCTTTTACCATTTCTTAAATAAAAAGCTGTCATAGCCCTATTGAGCTGTCTTTTTGAGCTTCATTCTGTCGATGTAACTTACTTGCAGTCTTCCAACGCTTATCGACTAACCGTGGGTTTAGAACACAAGATCCCCCGTTTAGTAATAATGTGTTACAGGCGACAGTGGTGCTTTTTATAAAAATAGTACGCACTAATTAGATACGCAGTTTAATCAAGTTGAAGGTTAGTGATCGACTCGCCATATCCATATAGTGTGGTATCACCAGTACCAAAAGTAGGCGCTTGGAAGCGAAAGCTCTTGTCAAAGCTCAAAAACAAAAGGCATTAACATTGCGCTAGGCAATGACTATTTAGCGTCACAAGGTTTAGTGTCATTGAGAGATATTTGGATCAATATTCATGATGGGAGATGATCCGCCCATTGCACTTGCTATTAATAAAAAGCGCATGATGAGCAGTCTGGGGCTTGATGTTAGAGACCCCCGGCTATCCGATTTGCTCTCACTCTTTAATCAACACCCATCGCGCGGTTTTAACCCACTTTTTTAAACAGGCAATTTCTTCCATACAGCGTAGTTCATTTAAAATCGACAAATACTGCTCTTCATTTGACGTATACATAAAAAATGCATCACCTTCGCTATCAAATTGAACAGATGCAAAATGTGTATTTGCTCTCACAACTTGCTCTATAGATGGGCCATTGCCGCTAAAACCGTAGGCATTAAACAACTCTGTGAATGATCGCTTATCATCCTTTAAATCAATTTCCACAGGGATCGTAATTGAAAAATAGGTCTCATCAGAATATATGATTGGAGGATAATATTCTGTAATGTCAGGGTTAGCCAGTGGACGAATCCAATAGAACACGAACAATACGAGTAAAATGCAAACTATAATTATTTTCAAAATTTTCATCCTTGAGAACTAACGCTGAGTTTTACGACAATTTTGATGCCGCGAAGCGGTGTAACAAGTAAAAATGACTCCCCCATTTTAAAATCACCTAAAAATAGCATCAAATAAGTTCAGATCAAATCAATTTACCGCCTAAAACTCATTCAAAATTACATTTACAATTATCTTGGGAAGCTTTTATTCTACAAATCCAAAATTACTGACATGCAAACCCTTGCCTTGGGGCAATATTTGACGTTTTAGCTGGGTATAAGTACTGGCCAGTAGTTTTTCGCTGTTGTTAACGTTGCTACATTTTGCTGGTTATTCATTACGGCGTTAGCACATATATAAATACAAAATGTCTTTGCGACTAAAGCAAGTAACTTGCCTTTCCCCCCTCTGCGATGTTCATAAGACTTTCCTGTAAAGCAGTCTTCACCACATAAAAATGCTCGGCGAACACAACGTGAAATACAGTGATAATACTTTGTAGCGGCACCATGATTATTTTTCACACTAATTAAAACTTAGTATTTAGCTTTGTAAAATGCAAAAATTAAGGTGAGTGTCTTACTTATTTATTATTTATAAATTAAACATTGGGTTATCGTTAAAATGAGAGCCCAACTAAATAAATTATTTTAAAATCTAGAAAAAGCCATATTACTTATCTATATGTTCAAATAAATTGATAGGCTTTATTAACAAACAGGATACGGCTGTTACTTTTGTTTATTGCTTAATTGTGTTTTGATGAATTACCTAAAATTTAGATCCCTTTGGTTCTTAAGTAGCTTCATTTATAACAAAGCGAATAAAGTTTAAAAATAAGAAGAGAAAATAATGACAAAACTTAATAACAATAGCGTAGTTATATTAAGCGCAGTTCGTACCGCTATCGGCAGCTTTGGTGGCAGCCTTAAACATTTCACGCCCGCCGAGCTAGGCACTCTATGTGCGAAAGAAGCACTAGCCAGAGCCAAGCTATCACCCAACCAAGTTGGCTCCACTGTAGTCGGTAAAGTAATTCATAACGGCCCTAAAGACGCATACCTTTCAAGAGTCATTGGGCTAGATGCGGGGTTACCTATTAGTAGTCACGCAGTAACTCTCAACCGATTATGTGGATCTGGTCTTGAAGCCATTATACAAGCAGTACAACAAATACAATTAGGTGATGTAGACGCAGCCCTTGCTGGCGGAGCTGAAAGCATGAGTAACTCAGCTTATACCCTCGAAAGTAATCGCTGGGGGCAAAAAATGGGCAATAGCATCATGCAAGATGAACTCACCTCCACATTACAAGACCCATGGGATAATAACCCAATGGGAATAACCGCTGAAAACATTGCAGATAAATACACTATTAGCCGCGACCAGCAAGACGCTTACGCAGCTCAAAGTCATCACAAAGCAGCAAAAGCGATTGCTGCAGGCCATTTTAAACAGCAAATACTCCCTATTGAAATCAAATCAAAAAGTGGCAGCCATATTTTTGATACTGACGAACACGTGCGAGCCGATACCACAACCGAGAAGCTCGCTACCTTAAAGCCCTACTTTAAAAAAGATGGAACCGTTACCGCAGCAAGCTCATCAGGTATAAACGATGGCGCAGCCATGTTGGTACTCATGTCTGAGCAAAAAGCGAATGAGCAAGGCTTAAAACCTCTTGGTCGATTAATAGGTTATGCCAGAGCGGGCGTTGATCCCTCGTTAATGGGCACCGGCCCAATTCCTGCGGTAAAACACGTATTTGAAAAAACAGGCTTAACCATTGATGATATGGATGTAATTGAGTCTAACGAAGCCTTTGCAGTACAAGCTCTGTGCGTTGCCAACGAGTTAAATTTCCCAGCGCATAAGGTAAACCCGAATGGCGGTGCAATTGCCTTAGGCCACCCTGTTGGCGCAACGGGCGCAATTTTATCAACTAAATGCTTGTACGAACTCAAACGAATTAATGGCAAATATGGGCTAGTCACAATGTGTATTGGCGGTGGGCAAGGCATTGCAGCCATTTTTGAAGCGCTTTGATTCTAAGTTTGTAACAACTATTTGATACCACATTAGGTTTAAACATAAGAGCTTTATTCACAAGGAGAACTAAGAGACGCTTTGCTGTTAGAGGAAACAAACAATGTGAAAGGCTATTTTTCTTCTCGTTTGCTCCTCTTTCATTTTTCTTTGTGCAAATAGCTCTTTAAAGGCTTTTTTCACAAAGGGAGCAAAGCGCTGCTACACCTTATTGCTTAATAAAAAAAAGCTTACCTCAAACCTCACCAAGTCATTCGTCTACAAAACGTGTTTTAAAGTTAACTTTCTTACGCCTAATAAAACACCACCAAATGAGATTGAAAATAATATCGGTAAAAACAGTAATGTATTAGTGTTGCCTATATCTGTAGCTGGGCTACCAATAACCGCCAGCGTATTAATTAACAGCAATATCAAACTTGATTGCAGGTAGCCCTTGTATCCAATAGCTCCTGCAAACAACAGCATAATAAATGATCCTGATATCGCAGGCGTAAAAGGTGCAGCGGCGAGTAACATGCAAACAAACGAAAATATGACAGCACAACCAATTATTATTTTAAACATAACATCCTCCATGGTGTTTAACAGTTAATTCAATATAGCTTAACTTAAAGCACCTTATCGTGCCTTTTTTCCACCAGCTATTTATAGCTGTATTATCAAAAATCGTATTCCACCTAACAGGTTTCAACTAACTTTTTGATTTATCAATAACCCCAATATAAAACTACTTATTTCCAAACTGCCGCTCACAGGGCTCGCCATCTCTATCTCCGTCCATTTCATTATTTTTAATTTTACAGCCGTTTTATCAGAGACAGAAAAAGCACAAATTCCGCCACACATAAATGCTATTTGAAAGCTAGATAGCGAAGAAAAACCAAATTGCAGAGAATACATGTACTGCCCTAATAACTGTACAAAGGTAGCCATGCCTAAAATAATCAAAAATGGACATACAACTAGCGTAAACCAAAACCAAATACGTTTAATGCCTTTTATATTTAATACAAAAAATCCTTTTCCTTAATTTAACTTAGAGATTAATTAGCTTGTAAGTCACCGGCATTTTAAAAGCAGCTTATAAGTTTGCCGTGTGAATTTGATGTCTGAAGTCAAGATTTGATAATCATATAGAAAGCTCCTCGAGTTTTTCGATACAGTTGTGTTGACCAAAACATAAACTGAATCCGAGGAGCTTGGTATGAAACTATATGGTGGA
>NZ_JACJDM010000101.1:0-5210 GCF_014163545.1 Pseudoalteromonas sp. SR45-6 | reverse complement strand
TTGACTTTATTAACTTTTACAATATCTGCCAAGCCGGAATAAATAACTTTTGTAACTGTATCATTATCGAGATATACACTTGAATAAGAAACTAATGTTCCTGAACGAACAGTTTTATGACCTTCATTTTTAAAATTAACATCCGGCATTCCAAGCAATTTTAAATAATAACCATCACCAATGTCATTCTTGAATTTTTTATAAAGTAAGGTATTACCATCATAATGATGTTCAAAGCCATTGTAATTTACATAGTAAGTATTTTCATCCTCAGCTGGAACAACTGTCAAAGTAGCAGAAAATTCAGAGTCAAAGCTATGGTAAACCTTTGGGTTTTCTTGAGCCATAGTTGTAAATGAAGTGATAATTGTTAAAAATATAAAAAGATAATTCATGATCGATAGTTAATCCTTTAACTTATATGTATTAAAATAATGCAGGTAATAGTAACTTTAAATCCAATTAAAATTGACTACTAAATAACAACGTTACTATACGCAATCATAAATCAAAATTCAAAATTTTATTACACTAAAATAAGAAACAATAACAACATGATAAATTAATTTTTTGTAACCCTATAACTTATAATATTTACATACATTCAACTTACGATCATCGAAACAAAGTAAAGTTGATTAGGTGAATTTTTGCCACAGTATTTTACCAAATTTGATCTCACTTTCAGAATTAGTGTTATCCGCGTATTTCCACGGGAACTTGAATACCTCTGACGCGTTAGCTTATTTCACTTACCAGTCAAAATAAAATAAGCCATATATAGACACTCCCTTGAAGTCAAAGCGAGCTGGTTTATAGGTTCGTAAGGCGCACAACCCACAACGAGTGTGTAGACTGCCGTTCATATGGAAATGATAATAATGAAAGCTGTAACCTGAACTCAGGACAAGGCGGTAAACATTACACCAAGAATGTACAATGCATTTTCTGGCGTAAGCATTGTTTGCATTTTACTAATTAACTGACTCTAAAAACCCAGTAATAGTATTATTTATTGATACTCTCTAAAGTGCTCACATTTTTAATAAAACGGCTATAAATACAGAATAAGGAGTTCAGCTGTAAAATAATAAAAGTATTTAACTGCACGCATTAAAACGTTCAATCCATACTTAATTTTACCGCTGTAATAATGTTGAGTACCCGCCAACTAAACACTTTTCCATTGCGAGATTGGGGCTTGCTTGGCTTTGAAAACCAAATTGTTGATAAAGTGAATGAGCGTCTTTTGTTGCCAGTGTAAAACGGCGTAATGATTGCAATTCAGGGTGACTCATTACATGATCCATCAGCTTTTTACCCAGCCCTTGACCTCTAAATGGCTCTAACACAAATACATCCAGTAAATTTGCAAAAGTGGCTTGGTCAGTCACCACTCGTGCAAATGCCAATAGCTGTTTATTTTCAATTAATGCAAAGCACAGCGAGTGTGCGAACGCTTTTTCTAACCGTTCGCGACTAATGCCTTGACTCCAATAACTTCGCTCAGATAAAAACTCAAACGCTTGGGTAAATTGTTGTGGTGACAATTGGTGAGTAAATTTCATTTTATTTCCCTACTGAATGCTTGCATTGGAAAGAAAAACTAAAGGAATTGATGCCGCAAGAAACAGTGACATAACCCAATTAAAACGTTTAAAGATATTTGGCTTATTTAGAAATTGGCGCATGTATTTGCCAAAATTCACCCAAAACAAGCCTGAGCAAGCCGCGACAAGGTTAAAAATAATCACGCCCAAAATTGCAGAAGGCCAATAGGCACCTCCTGGTAAAGTAAGTGCAGTACAAAGTGTCATTAACACTGCATATGACTTAGGATTGATCAACTGAAAAAGCATGCCTTGAAAAAAATTTAAAGGCCTTGCTTGAGCATTATCACCTTTTAATTGAGAGCTACTAGCTATCTTGTATGCCAAATATAAAATATAACCACTGGCACAAAGCTGTAGAAAAAAATGCAGCTTTGGCTGTATTAAAAACAATTTACCTAATCCTAGTAGCATTGCCAAATGCATTATCGTCATGCCTACTCGAATACCCAATAAGTGCGGTAGGGTTTTGATCACGCCAAAATGTGTGCCTGAGTGAGTAAGCAAAATATTATTAGGCCCAGGCGTAATTGACGCCGCAAAACAAAATAAAATGAGAGCCGGAGCAAGCTCAAAAACAGTAGCTGTATTCATAATGATTAATTGTATTGATACAATATTGTAGTTGTTTAATAACTATTAATTGTCATACTTATGTAAAATCATCAATATTTTTATTGTTATGAATACAATTTACAAACCGGATCACACTCTATTTAGTAGTTTGTGCAAAACACAGCCAAAATATCGCGCATTAGCCGCTTTGATTGAGCATGCTATCGACAACAAAATGCTGGGTTTTGAGCAAAAATTACCAGCCCAACGACTTCTCGCTGACAGCCTAAGTGTTACACATGGTACGGTAACTCGTGCATATGCTTTACTTGAGCAACGAGGGTTGGTTACTGCAAAACTAGGGGCTGGTACCTTTGTAAGTAAAGTTATTGAGTTAAGTCATTTTGAGGGCGACACAGACTTTGCTTCAAGCATGCAACCGATGATGGGGCAACAACATGTTATGACCAATGCCCTGCAATCGCTGTCAAAGGATCAACGTGCATTAACAGATGTGATGATTTATAAACTCAATGGACTTACCTCACATCAATATTTTTTCAAACAATGGCTAGCGGATAAGGGCTTTGATTGCTTAAACCATCCGTTGATATTTACCCAAGGTGCTCAGCAAGGAATATTCACTACGTTAGCAACCTTGTGTGAAAGTGGCGATACTGTCATTGCAGAGTCAATGTGTTACCCCGGTTTTTACCTTGCGTGTCATTCGCTTAAACTTTCATTAGCGCAAGTAAACGTGCATAGCGACGGGATTGATCTTGCGCAAATTGAAGCATTGTGTAAGTCGCGTACAATCAAAGCGGTTTACATCACGCCAAACTGTCAAAATCCAACCAATATTTGCTATAGCAGTAACAATTTAAATGCCCTACTGGCGCTGAGTCGCCGATATAATTTTTTCATTATTGAAGATGACGTAAATTACTGTTTGCCAGAGTATTGGCGATTACCATTGTGGCAACAAGCACCGGATCGGGTTTTTTATATTTCAAGCTTTTCAAAATATTTTGCAGGCGGACTACGAGCCGGTTACTTATTACCTCCACGACTTTGGGAGCAACCAATTTTAAAACAAATTCATAGTGAGTGTTGGGCGGTTTCCTCAATGAATTTTGAGTTAATAATGCGCGCCATTAAAAGTAACGAATTTACTTATAATCAAACTAAGCTAGCAGATGAGATACGCTATCGTATTGAACAAATAAAAAAGCTGCTTCAAACTTATGAGATAGATGCTCAGTTTGCCAGTTTAAATGTATATATTCGCTTATCCCAGTCGCAGAATATGTTTGAGTTTTGCAGCGTATTAAAAGCGCATAAGGTAATTGTAAGGACGCTAGATTCCTTTATCCCAGAAGTTCCAGCCCTAAAAGTAGATAATCCAAATGGTGTTCGCCTCACCCTAGGCGGCCCAGCAACCCGGGCTGAGTTTGACTTAGGCATCACCCGCGTTGAAGCCGCTTTACAGCAGTTTAATCAAACATTTGAGGTAGTTATTTAAATTTTATCATTCAATAAAATCGGGGAATCATTATTCCTTTGGGTGATGTGAACTCATACTTTTTTGAGGAAATATAGTGTTTAAAGTTCTGCGAGTTCTCTATTGCTTTTGCATTTAGTTTTGCAAATTTATATGAAATTGACATGAATATCCTTTTGCCTACCCAAGCAGTTATTTACTGCTTGGGTTAAATTCCTTTAATTTTATTATGTTACTTAACTACAGATCTACCATCAAAAATGATGTGAATTTTTGCCACAGTGTTTTACCGAACTTGATCTCGCTTTCAGGCTTAATGTTATCTGCGTATTTCCATGGAAACTTGAAAATATCTGGCGGTGTTAGCTTTTTAATAGGTTTACCCATCAAAAGATTATCGAGCTGCTCTTCATCATTAAATTCTTTTCTCAACTCGTCATCTGCTTTGGACATTTCTTTTAAAAATGACTTATCAACACGATACCAAAAATACTTAGGGCGACCATTGGCTTTATCAAATTCAGCAGTGGTTTTATCAAACTCACGGTAATATTCAAATTGCGGGATATCAGCCAAAGGCTGAGTAACATTCATAAAGTTTTGTAGCAGTTCCCAATGAATAAATGCAGATGCTATCTGGTTACTAAAAGTTTGGTCATATCGCATGCTTTGCTGATAATGTAACAAAGTAAACCCACGGTATGGAAAACCGCTTTTAGGGTTATGCTGCACCCTATAATGTGCATTAAACTCTTCAAATGGGAAAATATCGAAATCTTTCGCGTTTTTAGTTGGTACCTCCACCATTCCTGTGGCACGATTAAAAATAACAGCTAGATTATATTTAAACCTAAAAAACGGCCAAATTAACCAATTAATCAATTTAGAAACTATCCAACATAATGACAGGCCCGCTAAAAATTCTAACGCAACATCAACCGCCCCTAAAGCTAAACTAAATAACGGCATAACAAACAAGAATATAACAATACAAAAATGAATTATTGCCCAAGAAAAAATGACAAAGCCAGCAATATTAGTTGCGTTTCCTGCTAATGGCATTGCTAATTCATTTTTACCTTTTGCTAAAATTGAACGTGCATATTTTTCTGCTCCAGTAATATTACCTTTGTAGCAACTGTTTTGACTATTATCAAAACAGTGGCCAAATACACCGTCTCTCGGGTAAAACGCCTGCTTACTTTGATAGCGGCAAAACATTGAATCACGTTCATCTGTTGCGATTTCATTTCTAAATTTTGCAGCTTGCTTACCGCGATAAGCGGTTTTTGCGTATTGCTCAAACATATTCAACTTCCTTATTACCGAACTGTACTATTAACTATTTTTTCTCAGTTCGGCATCACTCCTTTGTGTAAATGCTAAACAAACTAACTTCACTACCACACGGCTTCTCTATTAACTTGGCAATCTGCTGGGTCTAAATAGGGTTTTAACTCCTCAGGAAATCCGTGTTTTTCTGTTATATCTTTATCTATTTTGAAGTAGTGCTCTATTGATTGATATAAGTGTGTCCCAAGCGG
>NZ_JACJDM010000100.1:0-5339 GCF_014163545.1 Pseudoalteromonas sp. SR45-6 | reverse complement strand
ACATCATCACATTGAGATAATGCTTTTTCAACCGCTTGAACTTTAAATTCTTGTGTAAATCGACGTCTCATTTTTATCTGCCTCTATTAAAAGTTAGAGGCGACAACTATCCTGACACAGGGGGCTCTCTAGAACCTAATCAAACTTATAGCTTCAGCCTTCTCTTTCACTTTCAAACCATGTAAAATTTGTGCAATTTCCTAATTATAATGAGCTTTTATAATGTCTATCCCACACAGCCTTTTAAGCCAATTGGTTAAACTTGCCCTTGATGAAGATTTAAATTACCAAACAGCCGAACAAGGCGACATCACCGCGCAATTAATTCCAGCGGCGCAGCACGCTAATGCCAAAGTGATCACTCGTGAAGATTGCGTGTTTTGCGGTAAAGACATTATCTTAGAAGTATTCAAACAAGTTGATCCGAGTGTAGCAGTTAATGTATTGGTAAATGATGGTGATACAGTTAAAGCTAACGATACCTTATTTACAGCAATAGGTTCTGCCCGCGCTATTTTAACAGCTGAACGTACCGCACTTAATTTTGTTCAAACCTTGTCAGGTACAGCAACCACTACAGCGCATTATGTTAAAGAACTCAGTGGCACCCACACCCAACTACTCGATACCCGTAAAACCATTCCGGGCCTACGTGCATTACAAAAGTACGCGGTCAAATGTGGCGGTGGCGCAAATCATCGCATTGGCTTATTTGATGCGTTTTTAATTAAAGAAAACCACATTGCCGCCTGTGGTGGCATCGATAAAGCCGTAGCGCAAGCAAAACTTAATCATCCAACTAAACCAGTAGAAGTAGAAGTCGAATCACTTATTGAGCTAGATCAAGCCATTACAGCCGGTGCTGATATTATAATGCTGGATAACTTTAGCGTTAAGCAAATTCAACAAGCAGTAGTACTGACCGATAAGCGCGCTAAATTAGAAGTTTCGGGTAATATGACCCTAGAAACACTGCGCACCTACTCACAGGCTGGGATTGATTTTATATCCAGCGGTGCACTTACAAAAAATTTACAGTCAATCGATTTGTCAATGCGCTTTGAGTAATAATCAAACTAAATAACAAATATTATGTTTCCCTAATGCGTTGACAAACTGATTAAAAAAGCATTAAATACGCCGAAAGGCTTACACTGTAACAAATTGTTAATTTTAGTGCTTCATATAATACAAAACAGTGCTAATGTAAGCCTCAAGGGTGAATTAAATAACTTTCAACCAATTCTAAAGAACTACTTACGGGTATTGTTTTACACCGCACGGCTACTTTGATGAAAGCTGTGAGTTAAATAAACAACATTAATACCAAGTAGTGGGTGAAGAAAGTTTTTAAAATTCGATGAAATGCAGTTAAAGCCGCTTTCAATCAGCTGTTTTAGTGCTAAAGTAGATCTAACAGAGTAATTTTAATAGTTGCTAAAACCTATCCAGCATTATTTAGCTAGGCACTGGGTTAGGTATTAGTAATTTAACGATTTTAAAAAAACCGTAAGATAAAGCAGTTACAATAGCTAACGTGATTACACACTTTACTAACATAATTTATTTAGCTTACAAAAAACACTATCCTTTAGGAGAGGAACATGGAAAAAATGACACAACAAAGTCAAAAGGGTTTTACCCTAATTGAATTAATGATTGTAGTAGCAATCATCGGTATTTTGGCAGCAGTCGCGTTACCTGCGTATCAAGATTATACAAAGCGTGCACATGTAAGTGAAGGTATGAGCTTGGCTGCAGGTGCTAAAGCGGCTGTAACTGAGACATTTTCTTCTACAGGTACATTCCCAACATCCAACTCAAAAGCAGGAATTGAAGCTGCCAGCAAAATTGTAGGCAATGCTGTTACCTCTGTTACTGTAGGTTCTGCTGGTAAAATTACAGTAGTTTTTGACAATACAAAAGTTGGCTCAGGTACTTTAACCTTAATCCCAAAAGATGAAAGTGGCTCAATTAAATGGGCTTGTTCTGGTACTTTACCTAGTAAATTACGCCCAGCTAATTGCCGTTAAGCAATCACTCGTCACCAACTATTATAAAAAGCCTTGCATTTGCAAGGCTTTTTATAATGTAAATTATAAGATTAAGCCTCACTTATGAAAAAAAACGTACTATTTAGTATCTGTATCCTGTTTTTATCTATGGGGTATGTTTTTTCAAGTTTATTCCATATGAAAAGTATAGAATCTGAAAGTATGGTTTTTAATACAATTATAAATAAAGTCTTTATTTTTGAAGTTACAGCATCATTTTTTATTGTAATTTTAATTCATATAATTATTGCGTTTTTTGTCACGTTCTTAAATAAAAGCTTACCTATAGGTAATAAAAAATCATTTTTAATAACTTGGTTTTGTATAATTACATTTACAATCTCATTAAGCAGTCTTTATTTCCCACTACTAGAAACATCAATAAATGAGAACGTTGCAATCTACACCCTGTTTATAAGCAGCACATTTATCGTATTAATATTTTTTTACGGTATAAACAAGCTGAATAAAACAAAAAAATTAGCTTGCTTATTTATTACGTTAACAATATCCACAATACCTTTTAAAAAAATATATTTAGATAATTCAAATGTCATTCAGGAAAGTAATAAAATAAATGTCTTTTATATAGGAATTGATTCATTACGCCCTGATTACAACTCACACCATTTAACTCCTTTCTTATATAATTGGACTAAGAACTCAATTGAAATTCCAAATACATCCACACCAATTGCCAGAACATTTCCATCATGGACTGGTATTTTAACTGGTATTCACCCAACGAATACAAATATTAGATTTAACTTAACGGATCTGAATCAACTTAATAACCAAGACTTCATAGGTAATATACTTTTAAAAGAAAATTACAAAACAATCTTTGCCCAAGATGAAAGAAGGTTTAGTAACATAGATAAAGATCAAGGTTTCTCTAAAGTAATAGGTCCGCCAGCAAACGCAGCAGAGTTTATTTTATCAAATTTATCTCAACTTCCACAGGTAGCATTGGCAACACAAATACCTGTAATTAATACTATTTTCCCATTTATAAGATCTAATAGAGCTGCTCACAAAACCTATATCCCATCTAACTTTACAAGTGATATTGATTTGAATTTGGATGGTTATAAGAATAAAGGATTGTTTTTAGCAACTCATTTTACATTACCGCACTACCCTTTTAGCTACAATCGACCTGTTTATTTAAGTAATGAAAAATTTGATCCTGATTTTGCGTATCAATATATGTATAAAGCAATGCTAAACTCCGTTGATAAGCAGCTAGCTGAATTACTTGATATATTACAAAAAAAAGGGTTACTTAGAAACGCTATCGTCATATTGCTATCAGACCATGGTGAAAGTTTTGGTTCGGATAATGATGGACCAAAGCCAAAATATGAGTTTGCATCATTTGAAACTAACTCAGCAGGGCATGGAACTAATGTTTTATCACAATCCCAATTCAATGTTTATTTATCAGCTAGATTGTTTGGTAAAGCAAGCAAGTGTGAAGAGCTTTTCAAACCTAACAAAGGTAGTAAGTATTCTCTATTAGATATAACGCCAACCGTTTTAAAGTGTTTAAATATCAGTAATAATCATCAAGATGGGTACGTTATTAATGAGGTAGACAATGAAAGACCTTTATTTCTAGAAAGCTCCATTAACCCTATAGTTTTGTCTAAAAATCGAATTAATAAAATACAGACACTTGCAAATGGAATTAAATTTTATACCATCAATGATAACGGTAAAGTAATAGTAAAACCTGAAATATATGCTGCGGCTTTGAGCTCTAAGCAGAGGAGTATAATGTACAAAGAATTTTCTTTAGCTATCTACCCCGATATAAAAGATGATCTTATATTTGTTGAGCATAAGTTAAATCAATGGCAGCCAGCTTCTATGTATAAAGACAAAGAGATTATACGAAAAATGTTTCTAAAATTGTGTAAAAAATACGAGGCAGATGTTGACAGAGGCCTTATAGAACAATGTTCTAAGCCTGAACAATTCCTCAAAGAAATATATAAGAAGTGGGAGCACTAACGTAGCATGGCTAAAAAAAACGAACAAAATAAAAGCGATACATTTAGCTGGATAGGCGTTAGCGCTCGAGGTAAACGTCTTGAAGGTGAAATGACAGGCATTAGCATTGCTTTAGTCAAAGCCCAATTACGTAAACAAGGCATCACGCCATCAAAAGTTAAACGTAAAGCAAAGCCTTTGTTCGGCGTGCGTATGCAGGCTATTACGCCAAAAGATATTGCTTTAGTTACGCGGCAAATTGCCACTATGTTAATGGCAGGTGTGCCCCTTATTCAATCAATCGAAATGATAGGCACCGGATCAACAAACAAAAGCGTTGCAAAGCTAATGGAAACTATTGGCGATGAAGTAAAAGCCGGCGGTGCTTTATCTGATGCACTGCGTAAACACCCTCGCTATTTTGATGATTTGTATTGTGATTTAGTCGCCTCCGGTGAGCAATCTGGTGCACTGGATAAAATATTCGACCGCGTTGCCCTCTATAAAGAAAAATCAGAAGCACTGAAATCAAAAATTAAAAAAGCTATGTTCTACCCAATTGCTGTTTTGGTAGTAGCTTTAATTGTAACCTCTATCCTGCTTATTTTTGTAGTACCCCAATTTCAAGATATTTTTGCCGGCTTTGGTGCAGAACTCCCTGCGTTTACTTTAATGGTGATAGGTATTTCTGAGTTTATGCAAGAATATTGGTGGATGATGCTCATTGCAGTCGTAGGCTTTGGCTGGGCTTATAAGGAAGCGCTACTAAAAAGTAAAAAACTCAGGGACGCCACCGATCGCGCAATTTTGAAGCTCCCAGTAATTGGTATGATTTTAAATAAAGCTGCGGTGGCGCGTTATGCCCGTACACTTTCGACCACCTTCGCGGCAGGTGTACCACTGGTTGATGCGCTGGACTCTGCTGCAGGCGCTTCAGGTAACGCAGTTTATCGTTATGCTATTTTAGATATCAAAGCTGAAGTAAGCTCGGGTAATCAAATGAACTGGGCGATGCGCAACTCAAAAATATTCCCCGATATGGTTATACAAATGGTCGCTATAGGTGAAGAGTCAGGCTCTTTAGATGGCATGCTAGCAAAAGTCGCCACTATTTATGAGCAAGAAGTGGATGATGCGGTAGATGGTTTATCAAGCCTATTAGAGCCGCTTATTATGGCGGTACTAGGCGTACTGATTGGCGGTTTAATTATTGCCATGTACTTACCTATTTTCCAACTTGGTGCAGTTGTATAAAAGCTGTAAGTTGTAAGTTGTAAGTTGTAAGTTGTA